>JAZNGD010000066.1:0-17588 GCA_045576255.1 Candidatus Enterousia sp. | reverse complement strand
GTAAATGTCTGATTTGCGACACTGTCCAAACATCTTCGCAAATACTTTTCGACATTATACATTGGGATAATAACAGAAATCTTTGGTTTTTTATTCATAATTTACTTTGTTCCGATAAAATCCGAAATATCTTTTTGCAATTGAACCGCCCATTTATATGGTGGATTTGACAATGCGCCAACTTTGTTTAATTGCGCAAAGCAATCACGTGCAGCTGCCATATCTTCATCTGTTTCAATATACTTTACTTTACGAAAAGCCCACTTGATAAAATACCATTTAAAATTTTTATTCCATTGTTTCATTTGGTATTCTGTCGCCATTTTTTCATAAGTCAAATACGCATCTTCAATACCTGCGCATAAACTTTTCATAATACGCAGCTGCTTTGCCCCTAAAACAATTCCACCAAAGTTAGGAATATAAAAATACAATGGCAATGGCGCAACAGTCACGCGCGGATTACGCAACATAACCCTGCTCCACCAAGGGAAATCTTCGAACAAAATACCTTTGATAAAAGGAATATCTTCTATTAATTCACGCTTGTACAGATTTTTCCACACCTGACAGTGTTTAATCAGCCATTTACGTTTTGGATTAAATTTATTATGCGTACGTTCTGTTGCATAAGCATAAACATCATCGGTCACACGCGTTTTAATTTTTTTCAAATCGTACTTTTTATAAATTCTGCGTGGCACGACATTATCTGTATCCATTCCCAACTTGTGACGTACCATCAGTTGCGGTCGATAAATGCGGTCATATGTAAACGACACAATATCAGACCCATCGCGCACCGCCAAAGAATGTGCAATTTCTAATGTTTGCGGATGAATAAAATCATCGCTGTCCAGATATAAAACATAATCACCTTTGACGTGTTCCATACCTGCATTACGTGCATCGGACAAGCCACCATTTTCTTTATCGATAACAACAAATCTTTTATCACGCGCAGCATATTCACGTGCGATTTCACCAGATTTATCTGGACTGCCATCGTTTACACATATTGCCTGCCAATCAGTAAATGTCTGATTTGCGACACTGTCCAAACATCTTCGCAAATACTTTTCGACATTATACATTGGGATAATAACAGAAACAGCCGGCATAACAACTTCCTTATTTATACATTTTAATAATTTCATCAGCAAAAGAACCTGGCTTTGGTTTTTCTGCCCCACGATAAGTCAATTTTTGAAAGAAAGAACCACTTGTCACCTTGTCAAATTGCTTTTGATTAAAAGGTTTATCGTTATAAGACCACCACAACATATGAGTTGGGTCTTGATCAACGTGTGGCATTTTTTCAAAATATTTCTTTGCCCTTTCGTCATACATAACCAAAGTTTTGAACAAT
Organism: Candidatus Enterousia sp.; assembly: GCA_045576255.1. GTDB lineage: Bacteria > Pseudomonadota > Alphaproteobacteria > Rs-D84 > Rs-D84 > Enterousia. The sequence goes on along the minus strand of JAZNGD010000066.1, from coordinate 16,219 downwards.
AACTGATGCATAAAATAATCAAAGTTGGAATTTTCATTTTTCCAATATTCTAAAATCATTGCGCGCCAAGCATCCAACAGAAAAGCACCCTTTCGCGAACGAATAAAACAATTTTGCATAAAGGAATATGGACTGCCGACATTTTTCCCAGCCATATACACAAAAAAATCTTCGTTTTCAATCCATTCTGGAACCGCACTTGTTGCCAACCCCGTAGAATCCAACCAATAACCACCATGATTATACAATAATTCTACACGACAAATATCAGCAAAATGCGCGTGTCCGATTTTTCCTTTTTTGCGTTTTTCCATAATAACATCAGGCAAAGTTATATAATCAAACACAGTCTTTTCATCCAAGACCACCAATTCTTGTTTACAATTTTTTCTTACGCTGCGAAAACACGCTTGAACCAATGGCGGCGCTTTATCTTCACCCTGCAACCACAACGTAAAAATTTTATCATTTTTATCATTATTTTCTGGCTTGCGTTCTGGAACAGCAGCCACCGCAGGCAAATATCTTTTAAAATATCTTGGGATTACTTTTGAAATAACATCACTGCGAACAATACGTCTGTGTTCACGACTGCGCCACAGCCAATTAAAAATATGTCCACGAACTATAATTTCTGACATCGCGAAAAATCTTGCCAAGTTCATAAGTTCACCTCTTTTTATTTAAACTTTATCCAGCCAAAAATTGGCTGGATAAAAGTTATTATTCTATTTCCATCGCACTTTCATTATCATCATCGATTGGCCCAGTTGTCATTTCTTCGGCGATTCCACCCGCACGCGCCATAATTTTATCCAACAATTCTTGTTGAACATCTGGACGATCTTTTAACCATTGACGCGCATTTGCTTCACCTTGTCCCATACGTTCACTGTTATAAGAATAAAAACTGCCAGCCTTTTCGATAAAGTCATATTTAACGCCCATATCCAAAATTTCACTGATTCTGGAAATACCTTCGCCGTACATAATTTTAAAATCAACTGTACGGAAAGGTGGCGCAACTTTATTTTTTACAACCTTGACCCTTGTTTCATTTCCGACGATATTTTCTTTGTCTTTTATCTGTCCTGTACGGCGAATATCAAGGCGTACAGACGCATAGAATTTTAACGCATTACCGCCAGATGTTGTTTCAGGATTACCAAACATAACCCCAATTTTCATACGAATTTGATTAATAAATATCAGCAATGTATTACTGCGCGAAACAGACCCTGCCAACTTTTTCAAAGACTGTGACATTAAACGTGCCGTTGTACCAACAAAAGAATCACCGATATTGCCTTCTAATTCAGCCTTGGGAACCAACGCAGCAACAGAATCAATTACAACAACATCAACCGCACCAGATTTAATCAAAGTATCCGCAATTTCCAATGCTTGTTCACCAGAATCAGGTTGTGAAATAATCAAATTCGAAACATCTACGCCCAATTTTTTTGCATAACTGGGGTCCAGTGCATTTTCTGCATCAATATATGCGCAAGTGCCACCTTTTTTTTGAGATTCCGCAACGGCATGCAACGCCAACGTTGTTTTACCAGACGATTCCGGCCCATATATTTCAACAATTCTTCCCTTGGGATAACCGCCAATTCCCAACGCAATATCCAACCCCAAAGACCCACTGGAAATGGCCTCAATATTTTGCTGGGAACCATCGCCCATTTTCATAATAGCTTCTTTTCCAAATTGCTTTTGAATTTGTGCCAAAGCAGATTCCAAAGCAGGATTTTTTACAGCCGCCCCTGAATCTTTACTAATTTCTTTTTTTGCCATACTTTCCCCTTTATTTTCTTAACAAAATCATACAAATAAAGCCGACAAAAATCAATAAAAACTTATCTGCGACCTGCGACCAAAACCAAAACAGAAAAAGCCCCCACAAACACAGCAACCGTCCAAACAGCGGCGGTCGTACCACATAACGCAATCATAGCCGCCCCAAGTATCGGAACGATAATATTTGGTAAATTTGAACTGGTACGAAATACACCATAAAACCTTGACTGCTGCGCAATTGGCATACTGTCAAAAAATAACAAATCATGCACCGATTCCATCAACGCACCCGACACTTGCCACGCAACAAATATCACTAACAGTGGCCAACCTGTTACAAAAGTCGCCATCGCAGCCAACAACGAAAACGACCCCAACCCGAACAACAACCATGGTGTTTTACCGTATTTTTTTACCGCCCGTCCCATAAATTCGGTCAATACTAAATAAGGAATAATTCCCAATGTCAAAACCCAACCCAAGACATCTTTTGAAAAACCATTTTCAATAACTAAAATAGGCACATATAAAACACGCAATGCACGTAATGCATAATATCCAAAATTAACAATATACGCACGCATCATCCCAGGCATACGAAAAAAAACACCTGCGTTTTTTAACAAAGATTTTAAAGTCTTTCTGGGATTTATTGGTTTTAAATTTTTATCTTGTTGAACTATGCCAAACAATTTAAAAAACGCCCAGCCCAAGAAATATACAATTGCAGAACCAAAGAAAGCCGCCCTGTTTCCAAAATGATTTGCAATCAATACCGCAACGGTTGGCGCAAACAACGCACCAACATTTGCCCACAAATGATACCGCGAATTAAGACGCGACATACCAATATTTTTCGAAAAGTCAGACATAAACAACGGGATTAAAACATATATTAATGTTGTTGCCAAACCAGTCGTATAATCCAAAATAACAAAAGTTCGCGGTAATATAGAAAAGCTCATCATTGTATAACAAATTGCCACCATCAGCATCGCAAAATAAAAAACACGCACCTTGGAAAACATACGTAATATTTCATTAACAAACAAACCAACACAAAAACAAAAAGCCGCATATATAGTCGCATAAATACCAACAATCGCACTGCTGCGAAAAATTTCCAATATAACCAATGAATAGACTGCATTATAAATACCATCTGCAAACCCAGTAAACAACCCCAGTTTTGCAAATGAAAACCCACTGACTTTTTGATTAACTGAAATATACTTCTCTCGTCCCATTGTCTGTGCATTATATCATAAAACCAAGAAAAGTGTAAATGATTAGTGTAAAATAAATTAGAATGACTTAGATACGACAAAACCCGATGGCGCAGTGTACAAAAGATACATAAGCCATCGGGTTTTGTCGTAGATAAGTTATTATAATTTATTTTAGGCAGCGGCAGTGAATACTTTCTGCACATCATCATTCGCATCTAACGCATCAACCAACTTTTCTAACTTGGCGTATGTTTCGTCATCCAAGTCCATTGGCATATTTGGCAACCATGTCAATTCTGCTTGTTCTGGTTCGCCCAATTTATCTGCCAGATATTTTTGTGCTGGGATAAAATCTTCTGGTTTTGTTGTGATGATAAAGCCTTCTTCGGAAGTTTCCATATTATCTGCGTTTGCTTCCATAATTATTTCCATCATTTCATCTTCGGTTTTACCGATTGATGCAGGATACATAATTTGACCAGCACGCGTAAACATAAACACAACCGAACCTTCTTCGCCCATATTTCCGCCGTTTTTACCAAAGATATTTCTGATTTCCGGCACTGTACGACGTGGATTGTCGGTCAAAGCTTCGACAATAACAGGAACCGCACCTGGGCCATAACCTTCGTATCTTACGGCTTCATAGTTTTCAGTATTTGCGCCAGACGCCTTTTCAATTGCGCGTTTAATATTATCATTTGGCATTGAATTTTTACGTGCTGTCAAAACAGCCAAACGCAAACGTGGGTTATTATCTGGATTTTTATCCCCCAATTTTGCGGCCATTGTGATTTCACGCGCCAATTTTGTAAACAAACCGCTGCGTGCGGCGTCTGCAGCACCCTTTTTATGTTGGATATTATGCCATTTACTGTGTCCACTCATATTTGACCTTTTTATTTATTTAGATTAAAATTACCCCAAAAGGATAGCAAATGATTGGGAAATTGCAAGGCATAGTTGACTATATTGGCGACGATTTTATTATTTTATTGGTAAATGGTGTGGGGTACAAGGTTTTTACACCAGAATACCTGACCCACAAATCAACTGTCGAATTGTGGATTGAAACTATTGTCCGCGAAGATTCAATCCGTCTGTTTGGCTTTTCGACATTAAACGCCCAGAACTTATTTAATATGCTGACGACTGTATCTGGTGTTGGTCCCAAGGTAGCAATGGCGATTATGGGCACAATAAATTCAGATACATTAATGTCTGCAATCGCAACAGGCGACGCAAAAACAATATCTACTGCGCCTGGGGTTGGTAAAAAGATGGCCGAAAAAATTATTGTCGAATTAAAAAGTAAAATCGGTGGTGTTTCTGCGACACTGTTTACCCCAGACAACGGAACACAAACAAACAATTCTGCCCTGCCCGATTTATTAATGGCACTGGAAGCATTAGGGTATCGCAGACTTGATATAATTGAAATGGCGCAAAGATTGGTGAACCAAAACCCATCAGCAGACGTTGCAACACTGGTCCCAATGGCATTAAAAGAAATCAGCAAGGGAAAATAAGGCATGAAAAAAATTACACAACAAGAATTTGATACTAAACGTTCCAGATTCAGAGAAATACACGACTGTGATTTATCTGATATTACTATTTCATCAGAAATTATGACAGGCCCAACTTCTTTTGAAGATACAGGCATTATTGTTAGCTGGACCGACAATGTAATTTGGCCAACAGATATCACAGACAAAATAAATCCACAACAATTACTGGAAGATTCAAAACAACCATCAGAAATGAAATCTGTACACAGCATTGGAAAAACAGGTAAAAATATTGGCATCGCAATTATTGATCAACGACTGTATCGCGAACACCCAGAATACGCAGACAGAATAAAACACTATGAATCCGTTGGCACATGGCCACAAAACGACACAACAACCCCTGATTATCATGGCAGTTTGGTTGTCGGTTGTGCTGCCGGAAAAACAACAGGCACCGCACCTGATGGTGATATATATTATGTTGCTGCAAACAATTGGGTAAATGAAAATAAATACGAAAAAGCAACAGCAAAACTAACCGAAAAACCTTTACAACCAGGACACAGAAAATACCAAAACATGGCAATTCGTCGCATTTTGGAGATAAATAAAACATTACCAGAAAATAAAAAAATCAGATTTTTATCTTGCAGTTGGGGGGGGCCTAACGACCTATTTGTAGAAGAGTCAAATGAATTATTCGCAGAATGTGAAAGAAACGGCATTATGGTTTTAGGTGGAGGGTATAAATCGGGTCCGTTTTGTAGTCGCGACAAACGTTTTGGTCTTGATGCAACGAAACCATGGCTAAAAGAACTTGTCGGAATACCAACAAATGGAAAAACAACCCCATATTTCAAGGGCGGATACTATTACACCAGACTTGGTGGTGCCAGTTCTACATTTCCATATCTGGCAGGCATATTTGCATGCGCATTACAGGACAACACAATATTCTTTACACGCCCAAACTGGCAAGATGAATTGATTGAAATAATGCAACAAACTGCAACAGAACACCCATTGGGCGGAAAAATCATCAATCCATCTGGCATTGAAAGTCGCGTATCAGAAATTGCACGCGCAATGGAACAAAATTTATTAAAACAACAGGCATCACAACATGAATAACAACGATACAATCTTTGCATTATCAAGTGGACATGGTAAATCCGGCGTTTCTGTCATTCGCATTTCTGGCGAAAAATTACATGACACATTTGTAAAATTTGTATTCCCCCACATTGGGGGGGTGCCGGCGATGCCGGCGGGGGGGGTAAAACCGCGCCACGCGTATTTTACAAACCTGCGCGATGAAAAAGGTGATTTAATCGACCAATGTTTGGCAATATATTTTCCTGGCCCCAACAGTTTTACTGGCGAAGATGTCATAGAATTACACACACATGGCGCACCTGCGGTTATTAATAAAGTCTTTGAATTTTTATCTACATTGAATATGCGTATGGCAACCCCTGGGGAATTTTCCAGACGCGCGTTTTATAACAACAAAATGGATTTGGCAGATGTTGATGGGCTGGCCGCACTGCTAGATGCACAAACAGATATACAACGCAAACACGCACTGCGTTCTATGATGGGCGCAGACAGTAAAATATACAACACTTGGCGCAACAAAATGATTGAAGTTTCTGCATACGCCGCCGCAATTTTAGATTACAGCCCAGATGACTTGCCGCAAAATATTGGCGACACAGTAAAAAACGCAACAAAACAACTGTACAACGAAATAGATGCCGCGCTTAGACATTACAAAACAGCACGCGCCATTCGTGGCGGAATTAATGTTGTATTGATTGGCGAAACCAACGTTGGAAAATCTTCTATTTTTAATTACATCGTCGGTTCTAATCGCGCAATTGTATCTGACATCGCAGGTACCACACGCGACGTCGTATCAACCAATATGGACATTGACGGATTTATGATAAACTTGTCTGACACCGCTGGGATTCGTGAAACAGACGACAAAATCGAAAGTATTGGCATTGAACGCACGAAAAACGAAATCGAAAATGCAGACATCATAATCCGCGTCTTTACGCCAGAATCCACCGCATACACGCCTGTATCAGACAACGAAATTGTTGTTATAAATAAATCTGATACAACAACAAAACAAACAAACCCAAACGTAATTTTTACATCTGTTAAAACAGGTTTTGGCATGAACGATTTGATGTGTGCTTTACGCGAAAAAATACACAAAATGTCTGACACGTCTGAATCTGTTGTTTCTGTAAACGCCAGAACCAAAGAATTATTAACAGACGCACATACCGAATTAGAAAACGCGATTAAAGCCGGTGAAAATTACGACATTTTTGCCGAACATACCCGTCGCGCATCAGATGCAATTGGCAAAATACTTGGCACAATTACCGCAACCGAAGTTATGGATATGACATTTGGTCAATTGTGTCTGGGCAAATAAACATAAATTATTTTCGCGCGAAATCATCAAATTGTTTATACTTTTGTTCGCTTGTATCGCGATATTCATACGCAGCAGCGCCTGCCGAATACATATTAAACAATTCAGTTGTTTTTATTACCGCAGAATTTATCATCATTTCAGTTGTTTCAGCATCATATTCTATGACTTGGGCATTATTATTTCTTAATTGTAAAAATTTCATAATTGGTGCACAGGATAAAGATGAAGTTTTGATTTTAAAACCACCCGAACGCAAAATTAACGCTTCCAGTGGCAATTGTGGCATATTACCCTGCCGCAACTGAGATTTAGTTGGTGCGGCCCCCGTTTTAATATCCAACACACCGCCATCCCAAACCAAGTCTGCACGCGCACGCACATTACGACCTGCGATTTTTACAACACCGTCAATTTCATGGTATGCATTTTGAAATTCAGTTAATTCGTTTGCAATTACAGGTGCGATTTCGACAAATCTTTTATGCCAAAAATGGAACAACATATTACCGCGTCCCAACTTTTCCAGCGCCGCCGCATCCATCTTGGCCACCAGAACATCAGGTCTGTAATCGTTCGTTTTTTCTATGACATCATGCACCAAAATTCCAAACGTACGCGCATCAGGCCCAGCCCAATAATCGTCTAATTTTTTAAGTCTTAAAATATGCTTAACATAAAACGCATACGGATTATGAATTAAATATTCTAATTCCGTCACATAAACATCAGACCAATCAGCAGGTGGCGTCGGCGCACCATCATCAATTGGTCTGTACGGCAATTTATCTTCGTTTGCGACATCTGCCAATATTTTATCACCGAATAAAAAATCCAACTTTGCACGACGCGCGACCACACGCGATATAAATCTGGATTCTGCTGTTTGAACACCGCTGCAAATCCCGGCACGTGTCCAATAAATATCTTTGCCGCACGACAAGTTCATAAAATCCAAAGATTGTAAAGACACTTTTCTGTCTGCTGACGGCAAACCAACTTTGTCTGCAATCTTTCGCGGCAACCACGCATTTTCATAACCACGCGAAGGAAACATTCCTTCATTAAGTCCGGTTAAAATCACAACATCCGCAGTCTGCATACGCGATTCAATTGTTCCCAAAACAACGATTTTTGCATCTTCTTTGATTGGTGCACGAATTGACACCCCCGATATTACATCAGCAACAAACGCACGCGCATCTTGCAAATTTAAAACCTCATTGGCCTTGATTAATTCATCTGACAGTTCTTTTATTGCATTCCAAATTAAAATACTTTCATCAGAATCAGCAATAAACAAGGGCGCAAAATCAACCAATTTTTCATCAACAATCTTGGCGATTGTGTCAAACAAGTTATGATTACACTGCGCATATATTTTATCAAACATCCCAGACTTTGCATCCGCCCAATCATCCAACATATTTAAAATTGCACGCCCAGTGCAAGTCATCGCCCCAGATATTGCAGACGAAAAATCTGCATCTAAACCGCGCGCAGAAAAAGCATTTGCGATTCTTTGATTACCAGCAGCATCTGGTGTAATGATTAAAACAGACTTGTTATCAGCAACACTTTTTTGTGCGATTTTTGCAACAACCGCAGCTTCAACTGCTTCGGTTGAACAATTAATCAAATGACAATTTGATAAATCATATTCTGAACTTGGCGTGTGCACATCATTACCAAACGCATAATTCATAAAATCAATTGCAGACGCACCAACATCAATTGGCAACACATCATCTGGCGACACCCCCAAAGATGAAATAAACTTGTATTCAGAATTATATGGGTTGGTATTTAATTCCAAGTCCTGAACGCGACCTGAAATTTTACCGGACAAAATAATTCGCCCATTTTGCATTTTTGCAACCGCCTGCATCAAATCGGATGTTGCAGGCACACTGGCCGTAGAACCACAAACAATCACAAATTTGTAATTATTCAACAACCCAACCCACGCGCGTATATCGCGATTACGCACAGCTGCCCCCGTCAACCGTCCCCCAGAATACAAATTCATAAACCCAGACAAAATATTTAATATTTTTGCTTTGTTTTGAAAATGTGCGGCATATTTTTCATCAACCAAATCTGCCCATTGAACCAAAGACGGGTCAACACCTTCGTTTTCCAAATAATCTTGCATACGAATTAAATCGTGCGCAATCGGTAATGCAACAGACAAGTTTCCGATATTTGCATCTGCCGCCAATAACTTAGACAACACAACCACGCGTTCTGTTTTAGAAATTTCACCAACATCATCATAGTCATCTTGTTCTGTATCTGCCCCTTCGCCCAGCGCAACCAGCGTCGGCAAAATTGCAACACCGCCAGACTTTTCTGCAATCATTTTTTCAACAGTTCTGACTGCGCGTCTGCTGGGCAAGAAAATCAACATATCTGCAATATCGACACCTGCACTGCACATCAGTTGCCACAAAGCTTCAGATATTTTTGCAGGATTAGTTGCATAAAAAATATTTTTATTTAATACCAAGCGTTGCCTTTATTTGTTCCAAGCCGGTTTTCTTTTCAGCAGAAGTTTCCAGAATTTCAGAAATCATTGCACCATGGTCTGTATGTTTTACTTCAACCTGATTTTTTTCACGCACTTTTTTATCTTTTTTTGTATAAACAATTTGATAAGGAATTGCATTTGCATCGCAAAAATCCATCAAGTCTAAATCAGAATCACGCACACCAATACGTGAATCAATCAACACAAACAAACGCTTTAATTGACGGCGTGTTAACAAATATTCTTCCAATCTTTTCAGCCATCGCATAGCATCTGTTTTTGATACTTTTGCATAACCGTATCCCGGCAAATCGGCAATCATTACCCTGTCATCAAGATTAAACAAATTAATACTTTGTGTTCGCCCAGGCGTATTTGAAGTTCGCGCTACAACAGACCCGACCACCGCGTTTATCAAAGAAGATTTTCCCACATTACTGCGACCGATAAAGGCATATTCTGCAAAATGTGATTTTGGCAAAGATTTTACCGTTTCAAAACTGCCAACAAATTTAATCATTATCCGTCCCCTGCTTTAACAATCTTTTATAGGCTTCTTTTTTTGAAATTCCACTGCGCGCAGCCAATTCTGACGCAGCACTTTTCATCGAAGTTGTCGCAATATCATTTACGATTTCACTTATTTCATTTTCTGTCATTTTTATTTCTGGCCGCGGCGCAACAACAATAACAATTTCCCCACGTGGCGGTGTAATTTCCATCAACTCGGACGGATAACCAATAATAGTTTCTTCGTGAATTTTTGTAATCTCACGCACAATTGCAATTTTTCTTTCTGGCATAACACGCGCCAATGCAGCAACAGTATTCATAACACGATTAGGGCTTTCGTAATAAATAATTGTATGTGGGATTTTATTATCATCGCGCAGCTTTTTTTCATCAAAAAAACCACAAAACGTAAATCTGTCTGTTGGAAATCCCGACAGCACCAACGCGCTTATCGCCGCCACAGGCCCCGGCACGACAAAAACATCAATTCCTGCTTCGCGTGCAGCACGAACCAACCTGAACCCAGGGTCACTGACCCCCGGCATACCGGCATCACTGACCGCAGCAACTGTCATACCATTTTGCATTTTTTCAATTAATTCAGGCACAACATCGCGTTCATTATGTTCGTGACAAGATATACGCTTGGTTTTTATATCAAAGTGCGACGCCAACTTGCCAAACACGCGTGTATCTTCGGCGGCAATCAAATCAACAGATTGCAAAACATCAATCGCACGCGGCGACATATCAGATAAATTTCCAATTGGTGTACCAACAATGTAAAGCCCTGATTGCATTTATCATCCTTTTATAGTAAAATAATACAAAAATAAATGGATTTTTCAATGTATATAAAAAGTTTTTTTACTTATCTGCTGACATTAGCCGTTTTGACAGGCTGTTCAAAAACACACATAACACGCGACGGCGACTGGTCTGTACCCCAAGACGCTGTTATTGGTCGCCCGGCCAGTCTTGAACGCGACCAAATATTAAATATGTACGGCACTTTATCCGATAATGGCGCGCATAAAATTGCTGTTTTATTGCCACTGTCTGGCACGAACGCACAAATTGGCAAATCAATCAGAACATCCGTTGAAATCGCAACTTTGCAAAACGGTTCTGAGAATCTGTCTGTATCATTTTTCGACACAGCAGACAACGCAACAGACGAAATAAATAACGCATTGTCGCAAAATCCTGATGTTATTATCGGTCCATTATTTGCGGACAACGCCCGTATATTACGCAATCAAAAACCGTATGAAACGCCTGTATTATCGTTTACATCAGATGTATCTGCGATTGGCGACGGCGTAATAAGTATTGCTTTATTACCAACAAACAGTGTTGAAGAAATTGTTAAACAAATAAAGACAGATGACATAAAAAAATTCATAATATTTGCCCCAGACACCAAGTCTGGACATCTGATGGCTGGCGTTGCAAAAACATCTGCATCAATATACGAAATGCCATTAAGCGGAATATTCTTTTATACAGAAAAAGATTCCGAATCTATCAAAAATGCCGCATTAAACGCATCAATGTACAACGCACGCACTGCGGCACACACGCGTGCACGCCAAGTGTTGTCTGATGTATTAACAAACGAAGATTTAACTGAAATAGAAAAGTCAAATTTAACAACACAATTGGAAAAACTGGAAAAAACAGAAACTATCGGCAACGCACCATTTGACGCAGTATTATTCTTGGGCAACGGCGACGACACCAAAGCGTTGGCGTCATTCTTGCGATATTATAACATTATCGGCCGCGACGCAGCTTTTTATGGCACCCCTATGTGGGAAGGTTCAGACATCGCATCAGACTATACACTAAGCGGCGCAAAATATACTGCATTGCCAGCCAGCGATGCTAAATTTACCGCACTTTATAAAATGGTTTCAGACACCATTCCAAACAGATTATCGTCATTTGGATATGACGCAACAAACTTTGCGATAAATATGATTTATTCGCCAAAAACAAAAGCCGAATATCTGTTAAACCCCAGCGGATACATCGGTACAGATGGCCTGATACGCTTAAAGCCAAACGGCGAAAACGAACGCGCGCTTCGCGTTATGCAATTGAATGGTTCCGGCACTGCCACAGAAATAAAAACTGCGCAGAAAAACTTTATAACCCCAATTTATAACATTGACCCACACGACATAAAACCTGCGGAGCAAACGGAATTGCAAAGTGACGGCATTGACCCAGATGAATATATACGCTTACCTGAAAGATTGCGCAATAAATACCGCAGCAAAACAATTGGCGCAAACACAAAAACCGAATCTGCACCGATACAAAACAACATTGTCACGATTGAATCAGACGACACAACAACAATAACATCAAACGAATTTCAATCTGCAAAACCAGAATCTGTCAAACGCACTTATATTGACGAATACGAAGTGACCGAATAAAAAAACACACAAAAGGATAACTTTATGGAAAAAGTTTTAAAATTATTTAAACGTGATTTTAAAACTTCACGATTGGAACTTCGTTTAATAAGTCCGACGAAAAAGTTGGCCAAAGATTTTTGGAATATAATAAAAAACGAAAATCCAGATGATTTTAAGTACATATCTTTTTCTCTTGAAAATAACACCCCTTTGCCACAATCGGAACAAGAAACTTTTGATACACTAGTTAAAGAATGTAAAGAATCAAATACGATTAATTATGCAATATATATTAATCGGTTTTACTAAAATTATATACTGGGAAAATACTGCCACATTGGAAATTAGTAATACATGGTTGGTTAAGTCTGCTTGGGGACAAGGTTTTGTTAAAGAAATTGCTACCAATATAGAAAAAGTCGCACTTTTGGAACCGGCTATATCGCGAATGGGTTGGCAATGTTTCGAACAAAATATTGGTTCAAAAACGGCGGCTTTGCACAGTGGATATAATATTTTGAAAAGTGCACCAGATTCAAAAAAAAAGACCTTTTAAGAGTGACCTTAGTTAAATCTTTGCCTGTTCGATAATTAGAAAAAAACAATAATTTTTGAAAATACTTCCTTCGAACCTGTGGTTCTCATCTCAGCCTGCCCATGCCATAAAAAAGCCGACTTTAACGCTCGGGTTTTTTCTGGTGGGAATCAGCTTGCATTAATCGAGCAAAAAATAGGCAATGTTTTATTGATTTGATGCAGAGAATAAAAGAGTTTAGAGAGAAATGGTAAAAAATATTGAAACTAACAATAAACTATGATAAAATACAACTAAGAATTGAAATAGACCAAGGAGCGATAACATGAGTTCTATAAAAGACAATAATTCCAAAACGAACTATATTCGTTTGGCTAACCTTTTGTTAAAATATGAAAATGTATATGTAGATGTAATATGGACTAATAAAAAAGGTTCTCATGTTCCGCCTACCTATGCTTCTCATTTAATGTTGGATGAGAAAGCTGATTATACTGTTTACGAAGATGCTGGTAAAAAGAAAAAAATTTTTACATTTAATTTTGATCCTGACAAAAAATCTACAATTACGTTGAATAATGGTGAGTCTTTGCAATTAAGTACGGTTAAAGGTGCGGTGTTTGCAAGAAAACTTCTTAAAATACGTGAAGCCGATCTTGAGCGCGTGGAAGATGATTTTAAGAGAGAAATAGCAAGCAATATGCGATTGGCTTTTGAGTCGGTAAAAGAGGCCTTACGTATGTGATAAAGATTGTAAAGAATCATAAAATTGCCACGATAGTGGCGATTTTTTATCTCTACCCGTAAGTTTAAGCAATAAAACTATTAGAGTTTATAGTCGTTCGAAGATTGGTAAAAATTTATGTTTTTTAGATGTGCTTTCTTCGAACCACCCAAAAAGTAAAAAATCCAAAGAAAAACCGCACTTTGATGGTGCGGTGTATCTTTTGGTGGGAGACAGCTTGCACTAATCGAGCAGAAAATAAACAAGAATTTTCCAATTTAATGCAGCAAATTTCCGCATTTAAAAATAAATGGTTTGTTTAATTTATTTCTTATAACAACCGTATACTGTTTCACCAGAGTTTATACCAAGCATATAATTATCCGCTGTTTTGCCATCTTTGGAAAAACCGATAATCAATTTTACTGTTTCATCATTAGTGTTTTTTCCATAATACATTATATGCGTAGATTCTTTCTTTGAGTCAGCTGTTAAAGTCATGCTTTCACCATTTACAATAACATTTGCAACTTTGTTGTCAGCATTAACATCTAATGTGATTTCTGCTTGTCCAGAATTATGTGTTGCATCTTCGCATAACAAACCTGTTTCTTGATATTTATTGCTACACGCGGCTAATAAAAGCCCAAAACTCAAAAACATAATTTTTTTCATAATTTTTCCTTTGATTGTATGAATAAATTATATACACGAACATGTAAAAACGCAACACAAAACCGCCTCGGTGAATTCTAATGGGACAAACCCTTGAAAATCTGGGCTGTTCGATAATTAGTAAAAATTAGTGTTTTTTGAATATGATATTTTCGAACCACCAAAATAATATAAAAACAAAAGAAAAACCGCACTTTAAAGGTGCGGTGCATCTTTTGGTGGGCTGTACTGGATTCCCTCGGCATAAATGCCTGCGGGGCATTCCTGACGATTTCGCTGCACTATGTTTGCAAAATCTACTCATAGTCGAACCGGCAATCTATCGATTGCGTGATTCACCCCCATAAACCACATCCACAAAAATAAAAAAAACGACCAAAAGGCCGTTTTTTTTATTTCTGGTGGGAGTGGCTGGATTTCCTCGGACTTTGTCCTGCGGGGCATTCGTTTTATCTCAAACTTCACTGTGTTCGTTTTCGATTACTCATAGTCGAACCAGCGGTTCTCATCTCAGCCTGCCCATACCATAAAAAAACCGACCACAAGGGTCGGATTTTTTTCTGGTGGGAGTGGCTGGATTCGAACCAGCTCAGGCTTAAGCCAACAGATTTACAGTCTGCCCCGGCTCTCCAACTCCGGCGCACGCCCGAACTTATCGCCACACACTCTTGTGGCTTGCCACACGAAGCCTTGGCGAAGTGTGGTGCGGGCAGAGGGAATCGAACCCTCATTTCAAGCTTGGAAGGCTTGCATACTAGCCTTTGTACTATGCCCGCAACAAATCTTGAGCCTTGTGATTATATACTATGCAAAAATAAAATCAAGCATTTATTTACACGCGCTTTAAAAACTGTATGTTATACCCACACCATAAAACGCATAAGAATTGTTTTCAGGCGCAGTATTGCCATTTGAAAAATGCTGAATAAAAAATTCTGCGGCCGTACATTCGGTCAATCTGTACCCTGCCCCGACTTTAAAACCGAATAACAGTTTGGACCCAATGCGTTCATTTTGTTGCGCCTGCATACCAACGCCCAGTCCCATAAAAGTATACCAATCATCACCATAAAACAAGGCTATATCTTCACTTAATAACGCAATTGGAATTGTATACTTGTTCCAATGCCAACCATACTTTTTTCCACTGCCTATATTTTGAATAACATTTAACGATTTACGCGCTGGCAATCTGAAAAAAGTTGTTGGTTGCGAATACTGTCCCTGCAACATAATATAAGGAACAAATTGCGTTGGTGGAGAAACCAAGAACCCATGATTTGTCCCATATCCAAAATTAAAAGCAATTTGATTTTCATATCCATTAAAGAACGGGTTTTCCAGCGCCATAACAGGCGTAGTAAACACAAACAAAAACAGCACTAATACTTTTTTCATCATAGATTTCATTTTATCAAAAAAACAACCACCTCTCAACAGAATTTATTAAAAAAAATAATTATTTTATATAAGAACAAATTCCACCTCGTCTTTTACTTGCAATTTGAAAATTTGCTGTTATAATACCTGACGCTTGGCAGCGTAGCTCAGTGGTAGAGCAGAGGAATCATAATCCTTTGGTCGGGGGTCCGAATCCCTCCGCTGCTACCAAAATTCAAACCGCCCGTGTGGCGGTTTTAATTTTGGTTAGTAAAGGACGATAAGGACCCCAGGGTCCGACAAAAAAGCAGGTTTTGCAAGTGCAACGCAGCGAAACCGTTGCGATTTGGAAAGGGGCCCATCGCGGCACATTTATGTGACGGATGGGAATATACAATCCCTCCGCTGCTACCAGAATAAACAAAACCG
>JAZNGD010000065.1:0-3227 GCA_045576255.1 Candidatus Enterousia sp. | reverse complement strand
TACACAATCCCTCCGCTGCTACCAGAATAAACAAACGACCCGATGGGTCGTCTTTTATTGTTTCTTTTTATGTTTCTTGATACGTTGTTGGTGTAATAGAAAGGAGAAAAGATGAAAAAATTATCATTTATTTTGCCTGTTATGGCATTGATGGCATGTGGTTCAGGTTATGAAGAATACGATTCTGTATTTGCTGGGTGTGAAAGAATTGAAACAACCGAAGAACATTTAGTTTATAAATGTCCAGCAGATCAAGAATGGGTGGTTGCGGTTAAGACATTGGAACCAAATGGTATGTTTAAAACGGCTGGCGATTTAAATTTATCAGAGCTTTATGCAGATAAGGATTATGTTTATGCCGAAGTTGTGTTTAATGACCCGGGTGTGTGTAAGGAAGATTTTACAATTCGTACGATGATTGCAGAACCAAACAGTGATAAAAACTGGGCGGTTATTGGGTGTAAGTAAAAAAACACCCCAACAGGGGTGTTTTTTATTTCGTGTTATTTGCCCGAATTTATGCGATTTTGCAATTTTTAGCAGATATATTTACATATTCTAGACATAATGTTGGACATAGAAACACCGCCCGAATGGGCGGTGGGGATTATCGTGTGTTTTGCCTATCCTTGTTAAGGTATTCATGCATCTTGGTGGCGCATTTGCCACGGCAATCGTTTGCAAAAATATGATTTATTGTTGGATATTTATCATCACCACAACTGGGATGCGGATGCACTTGACAGCCCAGATAGCACCGCAGTTCGCACCCATCACAATGTACAGGTGTCTGTAATGGATTTTGTTCCTGATAATGTTTCAAGCCGAGATTAAAGCATTGGACCGCTTGGGGGAATTTTTGAGATTGGGTTTCTCGCATTTTCATAGACTCACCAGACAGGGTCCGCATTTTATAATGCCCGACCAACGATTGCACCGCATGACGGAATACCATATCTTGTTCTGGGGAAAAACGTATAATGGGAATTCCCCTATATGGTTGCATTTCATATGGATTCCAAATATATACTGTGCCGTTTTGATAGCAATAATAATTTCGTTCAAATTTATAGAACCTGTAATGATAGGGCATCCCTGGGGCAAACGAAGTGCCTTGTCCGAATCTGATCAATGCATCTGGGGTCAAAGAAGCACGCCATCCATATACATTTATATCACGTGCAGTACGATACAGTTCATGTAAAAAATAGTCCGCATTCGTTTCACGCATTGTGGTGGGTGATAATTTATCAATGTCTTGTGGTGACATACTTTCCCATGGATGCTGTGTCATTTTATATCCTGTTATCGTTGTTTATAGTTATCGCAAAGACGAGCGATTTTACGCGCCATGTCCAGCATGTAAACCCTTTGGTCAAAGGGGTGGTCAATACCTTTGTTTGACAACCAAGTTTTGCTTCTGACGGCTGTTTTGGTGTTGTCATTTTCATCTTGAAATGAAGTGATTGATTTTCCGCCAATCATTGGAAAATAATACTCTTCTTCCTCAAGTGTGAAACCTATATAGCAATGTTTTTTACAGCCATCGCAACGTAAAATATTTGTTTTCTTTTCTTGTGTAAATGACATTTTGCGTTCCTTTATTTTGTCTTGTGATAATGCGGACAGTGTCTTGCGGCAAGGCGTGCCTGATGTGTTGCCCGCTCTAATGCAGCCTCTAATGCGCCTTGGGGCAGTGGTGTAAAAACCATACTATCATCACTATCCCAACTATAATTTTTAAGTTGTATTCCTGCATCACATTCTTTGCCGAATTCATCAATGTATTTATTTATAGCCATATCGCCAATCATGGGATGTATGTAATAAGTAGCATAAATTGAACCACTTGTGTGCACGTTTGCCCATAGTTCGCAATTCTTTTCACATCCTTCACAATAAAACTTGGCTTCTTGTACAGACGACATTTGTGTTCCCTTTTATTTTCACACAAGAAGCATATAATAAAATATTTTTTTGTCAAACATTATATCATAAAAACTTACCCTTCACACTCTTGCACGGTTGACTTTTTTTTAGATATTCTCTAATATGTACACGATATATGCGAAAGGGGATTTTTATGCGTAAATTGTTTGCGACTTTATTTGCGTTTTTACCGTTTGGGGCGCTGGCAAATCCGGCGTGTCCCGTATGCACAATTGCGGTTGGGGCGGGATTGGATATTGCACGTCGTCTGGGGGTGCCGGACAGTATTGTTGGCCTGTGGGCGGGTGCCTTGTTGACATTGTTGGGTTATTGGATGTTGAAATGGATGGATAAAAAGAATTGGCATTTCCGTGGTCGTGACACGATTGTGATCTTGTTATCTGTGGCGATGATTGGTTTCGTGTATATGGGCGCGGTGGAATATGCACCAACATCGATTTGTGGTATGTTTACAATGGATCCAGTTTTGTTTGGTACAATCTGTGGTGCGTTGATATTTATCGGTACCGGAAAATTGTATCAGTGGATGAAGAATAAAAATGGTGGTCACGCACACTTTCCTTTTGAAAAGGTGGTGTTGCCGATTGTCGCACTTGCCATTGCAAGTTGGTTGATGATGATTTGTTTCTAAGTTAAGGGGGAAATAATGAAAAAGATAGAATCTGTTCAAGAATTTGTTGAAAAATTGGATGCCGCGAAAAAGGTTAATCCAAAAGATTTATCGTCTGACCAAGATTTGACTATTGGCATTATGAACCTGATTTCAATCGAAGAACATTTGATGTTTTCAGGCGCCAAAACCGGTAAACACGAATACTATGATTTAATTAACCAGGTGCGTGAAATGCGTAAAAACGCAATGCTGAAAATTATCCCCGCGTACGAAGGCGAAGTGTGGTGTATTTCCAAGCATTTATTAGCCGCCGCAATGCGCGTGTTTGAGGTTGGAACCAAGGCCCTGGCCGCGGGCGACAAAGACACCGCATATGATTTGTTTGATCAGTCTTATGGGTTGTACTGTATGTTCTGGGGATTGAATATGGGTATGCTTGGTGGCGAGGCACCAAAATCCAAACCGGCCACCACGTCAAAGGCAAAAGCAAAATCAGAACCAGCAAAAGCCGAAGTGGTCGCACCAAAATCCGGCGGAATGGGTAAATTAAAAGCCTGGGTTAAAAATGCGGTTAATTGCTGTATAGAATAAAAAATTCCGGCAAATGCCGGGATTTTTTTTACCATTCAATTATTGCGCGCCCGTGTTGTTGTAGATATTCGTT
>JAZNGD010000064.1:0-7447 GCA_045576255.1 Candidatus Enterousia sp. | reverse complement strand
ATAGACCCAAGCATTTGTGTTGCAACAATTACCGGCTTGTTCATTTTGCGACATTCACGAATAATATGACGCGATATTGCAGGAACTTCGGCAAAAGGAACTTCAACTGCCAAATCGCCACGCGCAATCATAACACCGTCTGCTGCAGCTGCAATTTCTGCGATACGTGCAACTGCGTTCGGACGTTCAATCTTGGCAACTATTTTTATGGGGCACGATGTGCGCTGTGATATAAAATCACGAACTTCGGCAACATCTTCTGGGCGTTGCACAAATGATATAGCAACATAATCAGGATTTTTTGTAATTGCATATTCTAAATCTAACCTGTCTTTTTCGGTCAACACAGACGTTGCAATTTCTGTATCAGGCAAATTAAAGCCACGACGCGACCAAATTTCTGTACCACGTAAAACAGTTGCATCTACCCTGTCTGCGGACGCGAAATCGACACACATTTCTATTTTTCCATCGTTCAACAAAATTCTGTCGCCGACCTTTAAAGATGACAAGACATCAGAATCCGGCAACTGAACACGCGTTTCATCGCCAGGTGTTTCGTCTTTGTCAAAAGTAAATTTTTGACCGATTTTCAGCGGATATTTATCTTCGGTTTTAAAATTTCCAATTCTGTGCTTGGGCCCCTGCAAATCAATCATTATCGCGACAGGAGTATTTAATTTTTGTGAAATTTCACGTATTAAATCAATTTTTTTACCTTGAACATCGCCTGTATCATGACTGAAATTCAAGCGACAAACGTTAACACCAGCCGAAATCATCGCAGTCAAAGTTTCTTTGTCTTCGCACTTTGGTCCAATCGAGGCTATAATTTTTGTGTATTTCTTCATATTTTTCCTGCCTATTTTTGTTTTTCTTGATTTTTGTCTTTTATCATATATCATAAAGTCATCAAATAAACAAGGGGAAAACAGAAATGAAACAGGCAAATCATGGCGCAATCGATAACCAACAATTGGTCAGCATCATCGAAAGAATCGAAAAATTAAACGAAGACACTGCCGCAATCGCCGCAGATATAAAAGAAATTTACAGCGAAGCAAAGTCAGCTGGGTTTGACCCAAAATATATCAGACAAATGATACGCCTGCGAAAATTGGACCCAGACGAATTGGACGAAGCAGACGAACTGACACAAATGTATCGTAATGCATTGGGACTGTAATGAAACAATTTACAAAAATTGTCGAGGATTTTAACTGTGCCCATTGTGGCACAGTTGTTCATGGAAATGGATATACTAATCACTGTCCAAAATGCCTGTGGTCGCGACACGTGGATAATAATCCTGGCGACCGCAGTGCAACATGTGGCGGAATGATGCGCCCTGTATCTGTTACACCAGATGGCGACAGATTTATAATTACACACCAATGCGAAATATGCGGAAAAGAAAAACGACAACGAACTTCTGATGACGATGATATTGATACAATAATCGAATTGTCCACAAACAAATCTTTCATTTTCGGCGCATAAAAATACTTTTTTAATTGTACAATCACAAAATAAATTCCTATACTTTCTGTATGCAAGACTGGATTGATAATCAGTGGCAAAATCTGTTTTTATATGTGCCATTTTTAATGGCATTTGGTGGCGCGTTGTATTTCAGTTTACCAACAGAACCCAACTTGATTTTTGCACCATTTATTTCTTTGATTTTAATTTTATGCTTGTTTATAAAAAGAACACCTGTTTTGTTGCGTGGACTGATACTGTTCTTGTTTGGTTTTTGTTATGCAGCCGCTTTTACACATATTGTTGATACACCACAAATTAAAAGAAACATTCGGGACTTAAATATTGTCGGAACGGTCGAATCAATTGATTATTCAGACGATAAAAACAAAATACTGTTATCTGTAAACGCACAAGACATTAATGCCGGCACCGGGAAAGCAAAAATAAAACTGTCCGCAAAACCAGAAATAGAAATGCCAAATATCGGCGACACAATAAAAGTCCAAGGCGGCCTGTTCCGTCCCAACGCTGCGTACGCACCAGAAACATTTGATTATGCACGATGGGCGTACTTTAACAATCTGACCGCCACAGGATATATAAACGACATAAAAATAATTGATAAAAACAATACTTGGGGATTAAACAGCCTGCGAAACAGCATTCATAAATCAACAAATTCATTTTTGTCAGACGCACTGATTCTGGGCTTTAAAAATGCGGTACCAAAAACTGACAGCGATATTTGGACTGCAACTGGCGTCGGGCATATATGGTCAATCAGTGGCTTTCATATGACTTTGGTTGGCGGTTGGATATTTGCATTATTTTATCTTTTGTTTCGTGGCATACCATACATAACCAAACGAATACCTGCAAAAATACCAACAACATGTTTCGCATGGATTGGACTGATATTTTATTTGTTTTTATCGGGAACAGATGTCGCAACAGTTCGGGCATTTTTAATGACCACATTAATATTCACTGCTTTTGTATTCGGAAGAAGCGCGATTTCAATGCGAAATATAGCGCTGGCTTTCTGTTTTATATTTTTAATTAACCCACACTATGTTATGCAGGCAGGATTTCAATTATCTTTTGCCGCTGTTTTTGGTTTAGTGTGGTTATACGCAGAAGTAAAACCTGTGATGCCCAAAAATAAACTTTTAAAATTTACATACGCAACTGTTTTAACATCTGTTGTTGCAACGATATTTACTGCGCCTTTTGTTGCGATGCACTTTGGAAAATTTCCTGTTTACGGGTTAATTGGGAATTTTATTTTTCTGCCGATATTTTCTTTCGCGATTATGCCTTTGGTGTTATTAGGCACACTTACAGCTTGTTTTAATTGGCTGGCGCCGATTGAATTGGCGCATATCATATATGACAAAACTTTTAAAATTGCAGATTGGATTTATCATATGCCGATGTCAACCATAGACACACCACATATTGGGAACACCGCAACAATTTTGTTTATATTGGCTTTTGTTTCTTTGATAGCAATCAAACCAATAAAGTTGAAAGTAAATCATATCTTATTTTTTGTTTTTATTATATTAGGACTGATAAAAACTTACACAACAAACAAACCTGTATTCTTTGCAACACGCGATCACGAATTAGTTGGTTTCGTTGACGACAAACAAGAATTAAAATTTAACAAATCGCGCGCTTCAAATCATTATTTTGCGTTTGACGCTTGGAAGCGTATAGTCGGCGAAAGCACAAATACATCTAATCGTCGACAGAAACACGACAAAGGACTGTACAGATACAAAACAGATAATTTTAATCTGGTATATATTCAAAAGTTTGTGCCTTTGATGAAAAATATTTCAACACTGTGCGATGACAAAAATACAGATTTTATTGTTTCCTATTTCGATATAGAATCACCAAAATGCAATCATAAAATTCTGCGCGGCGGATTAATGATATATCCTGATAAAACAATTAAACAAATAAGAAGCGAACGTCGCTGGCATCAATAATCAGCACGAATAAAATATAAACCAGACGCTGGTGCAGTTGGACCCGCAGCACCGCGATTTTTTGCGTTTAAAACTTCATCAATATCATACGGCTTGCCCAATCCAATTTCAACCAATGTCCCAACGATATTTCGCACCATATGATGCAAAAAAGAACGCGCAGAAAATTCAAAAATTATTTCTTCGCCTTTTTCTGTTATTTCAATTTTATCCAAAGTTTTTATTGGGGATTTTGCCTGACATTCAGATGCACGAAAACTGGTAAAATCATGATTGCCCAACAATTTTTTTGCAGCTGCCTGCATTGCGTTTATATTTAATTTTCGTGGCACCCAATAAACACGATTATTTTGCAAAACAGGTATCGCGCTGCGATTTAAAACAACATATTTATAATGACGCGCAACACAATCAAAACGCGCATTAAAATCATCAGACACAATTTCGCAATCAAGAATAACAACAGGTTTATTTTTTAAATAAAAATTTAATGCACGCATTACTGTATTTGCATCAAAATCACCATCTATATCAAAGTGCGCAGTCATCGCAACGGCATGAACGCCGGCATCCGTACGACCCGCACCAACAACATCAGGACGCGCACCACAAAATTTTTCAATTGCATCTTTGACCAAAGATTGCACAGATGGGCCTTGGCGATTTTCTTGCCAGCCGATTAAATCTGTACCGTCGTATTCCAAGATTACTTTGTATCGTACCATTATCGCGTCTTTTGCTGGTTTATTGCACAAAAATGATTACACCAGTCGTTCGGTCTGACTGGACGTCTTCCAAGAAAAAAACTTGCAAAACGATTTGGATACTCGCATTTAAAGCCGCCTTTGTTGCCAGTTGAAGAATATTTGCAATTTATACAATTTTCTGCATCTTCTATAATTCCGATAATATCACTTATCATTTTTTATTATTCCCCTATGTTAATTTTTGCGCCACGCAATCCATTTGTAAAACTTTTCCAATCCATGGGCTTTTTACCAGCAGGCTGCAACTGTAATATTTCTAATTTGTCGCCGTCAAGTTTAGTTGATAAAATTTTAACATCAATTCCATTTATTTTTGTGCGACCACACCCCAGCGCACGAACTTGATTATGCACAGCAATGTCGCCACGCGACCAATCAATTACTTCATCGGCACCAGTCCACTTTTTTGTATATGTTGGTATACCATTTTGTGGAACAGCACAAAACCCAGATGGATTCGATAAAAATTCTGTTAACATTTCTGATGCAATTTTTGAAACCCGCGCTTCGACAGTTTCGTTTGTATCATTTATATCAATATCAAATTCGCGACACGAATAAATATCGCCTGCGTCCATTTCGGATGTCACCTGCATCAAGCATACCGCAGATTGGGTGTCGCCATTATAAATTGCACTGCGTATCGGTGACGGCCCACGATACAAAGGCAATAAGCTGGGATGTATGTTTACAACAGGCGCTGATTTCAAAACATTGTCACGCAAAATTACACCATAAGAAATTACCACAACCATATCTGGCGAATAATCGTATTCGTTAATATTTGTGTGCAATTTTAAACCGTTTTCAACCGCCCAATTATGAACCGGAGATGGTGTTAAAACCTGTTTCCGACCCATCGGTTTTGGTGCACGTGTAAACACAGCCATAATTTCATGACCTGCGTTTTTTATCGCATCAAAAATTGGCACAACAAAAGCGTTGGTACCCATCAAAACCAATTTCATTTGCGCTTTTTAACCTTTCTTACCAACATTTCGCGTTTAACCGGGGACAGATAGTCAATAAATAACTTTCCATCAAGATGGTCTGTTTCATGCTGAACAATTCGCGCAGGCACCCCAGACATTTCAGCCATTTTTTTATCGCCATTTTCGTCGGTCCATTCAACCGTCACAGACTTTGGTCGTGAAACATTGGCGTATACTGGCAGCCCATCATTACCCAACACCGACAAACACCCCTCTTCCATTGTGCAAAACGCGTCGCTGCGTGATAAAATTGTCGGATTTATCATACGATACACAGTTTCAGTATCTGGGTCCATCATAACCAAAAAGCGCGACAGAAAACCAACCTGGGGCGCAGCAAGACCAACACCGTTTTGTTCGCGCATCATATTTACCATTTCATCCATTGTCGCCAATAAATCTGGCGTAATATCAGACACAGGCGCACATTTAGTGCGCAAAACTAAATCCCCACAAAGTTTCATTTGCAACATTTATAAAACCTCTTATAATTAATCATAGCAAAGGATTAGGAAATGACAACTTATATTTTAATATTACTGGGGATTGTTATCGTTTTATTGTTAATTCTGTTGGGACGCAAGCCGAACATTGATATATCCGCACTGCGCGAAGACAATATCAGATTGCGCGAAAGACTGGCGGAAAGACTGGGCGCACTGTCGCAAAATGCGATTGAATTAAAAAACATCAGCAGCGATATTGCAAACTTTAAAAACATATTGATGGGCAATAAACAAGCCCGCGGAACATTTGGCGAAAGACAACTGGAAGATTTGGTGCGCGATATTATGCCACCCGAAACATACGCATTTCAATCTGTTATGGACAATGGTGTGCGACCAGACTGTATAATCAGATTACCTTATCCGCCAGGCGATATGATTATCGACAGCAAATTCCCATTGGAAAGCTATAACCGTATGATGAGTGATACAACAGACGGCGGCGCACGCAAGCAGTTTGAACTGGATGTACGCAAACACATCGATGCAATCGGCGAAAAATATATTATTTCTGGTCAAACCGCTGAATCTGCAATGATGTTTATCGCATCAGAATCCATTTTCGAAACATTGCATCGCGAATTTCCAAATACGATTGAATATGCCGCTCGCAAAAAAGTTTTTATTGTTTCGCCATCTACTTTGTGGGCAACATTAAATACCATACGCGCAGTATTGTCTGACATAAAAATCAAACGCGTTGCAGGCAAAATAAAAAAAGAACTGGATTTATTATTGACTGATTTATCACGCTTGTCTGACCGCGCAGGCAATGTTGCACGACACTTTGGTCAAATAGAAAATGATATTGAACAACTGCAAACATCAGTTGCAAAAATCACACCACGCGCTGAAAAATTACGCGATATGGATTTCGGCGAAGAATAAAAAATCCCCAAATGGGGATTTTTATTTGCGCCATTTTGGTTTCCATCTGCGCGCACGTTCAATCAAAACAAACAACGCAGGCGTTAATGTAAATGTAAACAACAAACTGGCCAACATACCACCAATCATAACCGCGCCCATTGCGACCTTCATACCGTCAATAGACCACAATTGTGGCACCATACCCGCAACAACCGCAATAGATGTAATCAGCACCATATTCTTTCTGTCTGATAATTCAGCCCACAAAGCATCAAATACTTTCTGACCGCGATTAATGCGATTTATTGTTGGTTCCAGCACCAAAATATTATTATTAACCACCAAGCCCACCAACATAACAAATGCCAACATCGCACCAATATTCATCGTCGCACCCGACAAGAACATCATTACAAACACACCCGTAAAGCTGGTCAAGATTGATGTAGCAATCGTAAACGGATGTGCCAAAGAATTTAATATCGCGCCCAACAACATAAACGTCAAAATAGTAGCCAATAAAAACGCTTTGCCGATTTCACGTACACTTTCTGCCTGATGTTCCGACATTCCGCCAAATTCTGTATAATATCCGGGTTGCCAATCCATTTTATCTAGTTCTGCTTGAATTTCACTTTGGACTATCCCCATTGTAGACCTGCCGATATTTATATCAATTTCTGTATATCTGTTTTTGTCTTTACGGCGGATTTCTGGCGTTGCGCGTTCTTTTTTAATTTCGCCCAACGATGCTAATGGCACCATACCTTTTTGTGAATTTACATACACATTATCAAACAAAGAAGCGTTTTTAAACGGCTTGGCAA
>JAZNGD010000063.1:0-14002 GCA_045576255.1 Candidatus Enterousia sp. | reverse complement strand
ATTTTCAAAAAAAACGAACTTACTCTCTTTGTCATCCTGGGGCTTGACCCCAGGATCCAGGTCATTGTGCTTTTTTATTTGTGTGGAATTTTCAAAAAAAACAAACTTACTCTCTTTCGTCATCCTGGGGCTTTTCGGGCCCCACATCTTCTTTGTCATCCTGGGGCTTGACCCCAGGATCCAGGTCATCCTGCTTTTTTATTTGTGTGCGCGTTGCGCACATTTACCTGGATTCTGTGGTCTAGCCACAGAATGACAAATTTTTTTTTACAAAAAAATTTTTAAGTGGGAATGTTCAAAAAAACAAACTTAAAAACTCCTCTTTGTCATCCTGGGGCTTGACCCCAGGATCCAGGTCATTGTGCTTTTTTATTTTTATAAAACCTTTTTAAAGAAAAACAAACTTACTCTCTTTGTCATCCTGGAGTTTGACCCCAGGATCCAGGTTTATCATGCTTTTTTTATAAAATTTTTTTCTTGAAAACGTTTTTGCAAATATATTTTTTAACTTATTTCCGGACTGCCCAATATAATGACCATAACCAACCAATCACAGACCAACCGAAAACCCAACTGGCAATGCGTACGGCATGCATATCAGGTTTGCCTTTGCCGTTTTGGCGCGCGATATATACAGGTGCCATAAGTATGCCAATTATTATCAAAATGCACAGCACGTATTTTACATAAAATATTGCGTCCGCCAAATTAATCATTTTTTTCCTTTTTTTGGTCTGAAAACCAAAAGGAAAGAGGGCAATTTATATCGCCCCCCTTCTTTATTTTTTCTCCGATCCGAACGGATTATAAACCATATTTTGCGGATTTGTCCAGTTCTTCTTCAATGCGAATTAACTGATTGTATTTTGCCATACGGTCTGTGCGTGACATAGAACCGGTTTTAATTTGACCTGCGTTTGTTGCAACGGCCAAGTCCGCAATAGTTGTATCTTCGGTTTCGCCACTGCGGTGGGAAATGATTACACCATATTTTGCATCTTGTGCCATTTTAATTGCACGCAATGTTTCGGTCAGACTGCCGATTTGATTCACTTTGATTAAAATCGCGTTTGCAATGCCATTCGCAATTCCACGTTCAAGGCGTGTTGGGTTTGTGACAAATAAATCGTCGCCAACTAATTGGCATTTGTTGCCAATTGTGTTTGTCAGTTTTTTCCATCCGTCCCAGTCTTCTTCGGCCAGCGCGTCTTCAATTGAAATAATTGGGTATTTGGAAATCAAATCTTCATAGAAAGAAATCATTTCGTCTGATGATAATTGTTTGCCTTCAAAATGATAAACGCCGTCTTTATAGAATTCCGAAGACGCAACGTCCAAACCAATCGACACTTGTTCGCCAGGCACGTATCCTGCCGCAGAAATTGCAGAAACAATTGTGTCCAGCGCTTCGGCGCAAGAATTAAAGTTTGGCGCAAAGCCGCCTTCGTCGCCGACATTTGTCGAATTGCCGCCGCGCTTTAAAATGGATTTTAAATTGTGGAAAATTTCAGACCCCATACGAATCGCTTCGACTTCGGATTTTGCGCCGTTTGGAATAATCATAAATTCTTGGGCGTCCAAACCATTGTCTGCGTGTGCGCCACCATTGATAATATTCATCATTGGACGTGGTAAAACGCATGGGTTGCTGTTGCCGTAAATGTCGGCAATATATTTATACAGTGGTATTTGTTTCGCGTTCGCAGATGCGTGCGCCAATGCCAATGATACAGCCAAGATGGCGTTCGCACCCAGTTTTTCTTTGTTTGGCGTGCCGTCCAGTGCCAACATCTTTTCGTCCAGCGCAGTTTGTTCAGATGCGTCCATACCAATTAATGCAGGTGCGATAATTTCGTTTACGTTTTTAACAGCTGTGCTGACGCCTTTGCCCATGTACGAATTGCCGCCGTCACGTAATTCAAGTGCTTCGAATGTGCCAGTTGACGCCCCAGATGGTACAGAAGCACGACCGAATGCACCACCAGATAATTTAATATCACATTCGATTGTTGGGTTGCCACGACTGTCCATAATTTGTCTTGCATGTATATTTTTGATAATAAACATTACTTTTTCTCCTTATCATATATTTGATTGCAATTTCGTCTTGCCTTGGAAAAACGAATTGTGCCATAATATAAACATATTTAGGATTGGAAGAAAATAAAAAAATGTTTAAAAAGTTAATTTCTTTTGTTTGCTGCCTGGTGCCAGTGGGTGCGTTGGCGCGAATCGTTGATGTTGCGTCTTTGACTGGCGAAAATGGTTTTATTTCGTTGGAACAAGTAAACAGTGCCATGACAGATGGGTTGGTGGATACGCCACCTTATAATACTGTGAATATTACATACGGTACGGTTCTTGACGCAGGAACTGGGCTTTCTGTGCTGGGCGGAATGTATGTTGGGGCCAATCCAACCAGTACCAGTAATAATTTATATGTGTCTGATACGGCAAATTCTAATAGCAAGTTTATTGTTAATGCAGAAGGTTTGGTTTCTATTGGTACTATTTTAAGTGTGTTGGATGGCTGGACACTGGAAGTGTCCGATTCGTCTTTAAGCGCATCTGGGTTAAAAGTCGGGACGACTGCTGCACCGGGAACGGTCAATATTGATAATGGGGCGACGTTGACTTTTGGTGCGTTGGACAATGTTGAAATTAATGGTAATGTCAGCGGCGGCGGTAATTTTAATATTATAGATGTGGATAATGTTGATATTGACAGTATTAATAATTCAGGTGTTATATCTGTTTCTGGGGTTGGTAATCTTCAATTGGTTGGGCTTGTTTCTTCAAATGATGCCACAATTGATGTTGTTAATAATATTAGTGTGACCGGTGTGTCTGGAAGTATGGGGGGCGTTGGCGGCATTTCAAATACTGGCGAAATTGTTTTGACGGCCGGTGGTGATATTAATGTGTCTGGAAGTTTGGAAAATACTGGCACTTCCACAGCGACTATGGATATTACGGCAAATGCGCTGGTTGTTGATGGCACTATGAAAAATGATGCCATTGGTGGAAATATGGAATTCACGTTGGGTGCGTGGACGGTTAATGGCGCAGATTCAAACGGGTATTCTTTTGTTAATAACGGTAATTTTAAAGCGGTTGTTTCTGGCAAGACTTCGTTGGCTGGCGGTTTTAATTTGGAAACGATGCCTGTTGATAATACTTTTGATTTAACCACTGGTCAGTTGGTTATGTCTGCGAATAATTTGATTGTTAACAAGCTGAATTCGTTTAAATTAAATGTCACTGGTGGCGATTTGACATTAGATGCACTGGTAAATCAATCTGGGGGGATGCTTGTTGGGGTCAGTGCTGGCGGATTAATTTCGGATTATATTTTAAATCAAGGCGGAATAATCACTGTAAATGCCGGGACAATCGGATTGGTTGGTGACGGCACAGGTAATATTCAAACAGCAATTGAAACTTTGGGTGGAACAGCGACGACTTTAACTGCTGCAAGTGCAATAAGTGCGGACACAGGTGTTTCTAATAAGGGGACTTTAAGTATTTATTCGCCAAAAATAACTGCAAGTTCTGTGTCTAATTCTGGGCAAGGTTCGTTGCTAAGTTTTGGTGGATTGTTGGTTGATGGCGTTCAACAGACGGGCGATACGATTCAAATTATTAATAATCTGTCGAATGCGGGGGGGCGTGTAAATCTTTATGCAAATAATGTGTCTGTTGGCGGTCAATTGGTAAGCGATGGCGGAACTACTGATGTCAAGGCGGTTAATTTAACTGTTGGCGGTGTTGATGTAAATAACGGTGTTGCTTATTTTGATTCTTCTTTGATGACAGTTAATAATGATTTTGTGGTATCTGGTGGCACTGTTGATTTGTCTGCAAATGTTGCGAATTTGTCTGTTGGTGATGATTTTGAAGTTAGTGGCAATGTCGTGTACGGTGGTATGAACGGTATGTTAAATATTATGAATAATCAATCGACTGTATCGGCTGATGCTGTTAAAATTGGCGGTAATTTGGATTTGTCATCAACAAATTATGGTGCGATTTTAGATTCTAATTCTGTTATGGTTGATGGGAATGTTCTTGTGGGCGAAAACAGTGTGTTAACCATTGGTTCTGTTGGTGCACCTGGGACAAGTGGTTTTAATGTTGGTGGCGAATTGTCTGTTGCGGAAAATGCAATTGCGACGATATATTCATATATCGCTGGTGCAGGCAGCGTCGAAAACAGTGGTTTGATAAAAATGGTCGGGACTTCGTTGGTTGCGACAAGTGGTGATATTGATATTTCTGGCAAGGTTCGTTTTGATTCAGATACAGCGTCAGAAAGCGGTTTGGCATTAACCGGCAATACAGGTATCTTTGTTTTGCAATCAATGGGGGCCGGTATCAGTCTTGGCGCGGTTGATGTTGATGCAGCAAAAGTTTTGTCTTTGATTTCTGCAAATGGTATTGGGGTCACTGGCGCGTTGGAAAATGATGGGATGTTGGCTTTGAATGCAGGGTCGGATGTCACTGTTGGTGGCGCGATAACAAATCAAGGCACTTTAAGTGTTGCTGGAAACAGTTTAAATTTGTCGTCTGTTGATAATCTTGGGGGCAGTTTGCAGCTGTCTGCAATTGATACGGTGGTTATGCAGAATGTTAATAATAATTCTGTGTTAAGTATCGGACATAAAAACGGTGTTGATGGTGTTGCCAGTGTTGTTGCTGATGATATAATTCATAACAGTGGAACTGTCGATATTGTTGCAGATGCTTTGAATGCTGATACTGTGCAGATTAATGCCAGTGGGGCGAATTTTACAGTGTCGAATATTGATGTGGCAGGTAATATTAACGTGGTGGGCGATTTAACCCAAAATGGTGTTGGTGGCGCGTTGAATTTGACGGATGCCAAGAATGTCAGTGCGAATAATTTGATTGTAAATGGCGACCTTGTTATTAACGCAGGCAGTACAGATTACAATATTGAAACGAATGTTTTGTCTGATTTTGTATCGGTGGCATCTGATGCAGGGGCGAATATTTCATCTGAAACATTTACAACAAAATCAGGAATTACTAATTCGGGTAATTTGGCGATTGCGGCAACCGATTTAATTAACGCAAGTGTGGTTATAAATAATGATGGTTCTCTTGCATTGCAAGCACCCAGTTTGATGGCAGATTCTTTGGCTGTTAACGGTGGAAATGTGGTTTTAGCTGGGCAGCAAGCTGTGTTTGACGGTGCAATAACGGGCGGAATTCTGTATCAAAATTATGCTGGTGTATTGGCGAACAAAGAAATCAATATTGACGCAAATACGTATACTTTGACTGTTGGTAATTTGGATGTTTCTGGGATTAATCAAAAGGGAAGTTTGATTATTGAATCCAGTGATGTTAGTGTTTCAGGTAATATTCTGGCAGATTCTTTGAAAATTGCGGCAAATCCGGCGGAAAATTGGGCAAACGTGTATGTCGGTGGTGATGTTTCAGGTAATGTCAGCTTTGTCGGATTGGAAAAGATGACAATTGGTGGCGATTATATATTTAATGATAATAGTTTTGTTAATGTTGCGGTATTGCCTTATGCGACAGGCGGTGGAATTGATTCTGCTGATATTAATTATTGGTCGTCTGTGAACACGCAAGAAGATGCTGATTTTGGAAAAATTACGAATCCTGTGGATGGTGCGCCTTTGATTTCTGTTGCAGGTAAATTTATGTCGGATTTAAATATTGACTTTTCGGACAAAAGCGCTTCAACTGGGGCCCAGATCGGAATTAATGTTTTTGATATGATTGATTCTGGGACTGCGATTTGGTTGCTGCATGCAGAAGGTGGCGTGTCTGATTTATCGTCAAAAATTCGTAATATTGATGTAAAGTTCTGTAATGCGGACGCAAGTATATGCGTGGCTTATTTGAATGGTGAATGGCCAGCGTATATTTCTGTTCGTGATGCTGACGGTGATAATGCGCCAGACAGTTTGTATGTTGTATTCGATAATCGTTTTGGTGGACCAGTAGAAGTATTTAAAATTCAACCAATCGTAGGTCGTGAACCTGAACATACAGACGGCGAATATGTGTCAGCAGGCGCGTTGGATGAAATGGTGGCTGGGCAATTGATAAACAACAAATTCTTTAACAGAACGCCACTAGAAGTAATTCCAGAAGTCTTTAAAGATACGAATTTATCCGAAGTTGCGGATCAGTTGTATCTTCGTATGGAAGATTATGTCTTGAATCGTGATGGTGCGCCGTTGACCGCGTTCAGCCGTTTGTTCCAAGCGCATGAAATCGAATTGATCGCAGGTGGAATTGCGCTGAATGAACATACTGTGTTCCGTTCATTTGAAGACAGAATGTTCGACGAATTTATCTGGAACCGTAATCGTAAATTAGACAAGGCTTGGTTGGATGTAGATTATGGTATGTATTTTCAGAATACAACAAATGGAAATCATACCGACGGAAATCGTTTCAGTGTTTCTGGTGGATATGATTGGCAAGAAGATGATACAACCATTTTAGGCTTTATGGGGCGCATTTCCAGAAATTCGTCCAGTGTGCAAGATTCTATGGATTTAAGCTATGGCACTGTGTCACAGTTGGGCAGTGTAAAATTGGATGTTGCAAATACGGATATTGGATTGGGGGCGTATGTTTTGAAAACACTGAACGAAGAAAATCGTCTGTATGGAAACGCGTTTTTTAATATCCAAATGCTTGATGTCAATCGTTCCCAGGACTTTGTCGCTGACATCAATGGTGATGATGTCACGTTCAGTTTGATTTCTGAATGGGGGTTGATGCACGACATTTTAAATCAATACATTGTTGGTAATTTGTATGCGCGTGCCGGGTATAGTTTTGGCTTTGATATTAAAGAAAAGGCGGCTGGCGATGAATATATGCATTTAAAATCAGATGGTTATTTTATTTTGACACCTGGATATTCGTTAACTGCCCAAAAGCGTATATATCCGTCTGCACGTTTCCAGTTCAGACCATATGCGTCGATTGGACTTGAATATGATGTGTTTGGTGTGCCGGACAAAGCGGAATACAAATTTGCCACAGCGCACACGTATACTGATTATGATGTTGGTATAAATCCTTGGTGGGCGAACATTGGTGGTGGTGTTGAATTCTTGGGGGCCAGTGGGGTGCACGTTGGGTTTGATTACAGATACCAATACAATTCAGACATTCAATTGCACAACATCAAGGTTTCTGGAATGTACAGATTTTAAAAACAAAGCCCCGAAAGGGGCATTTTTTTATTTGTGTTGTATGGTATGATAATACCGTATTGATTTTTCTTGACTTTTCTGCGGTGTTGGATCATAATGTGCAAGCTTTAATTTATAAACCAAGGATTAAAATAAAATGGCAGCGACAAAATCGTTAAAAAAATGCGAATTAGAAGCCAAATGGTATCTGATTGACGCAACTGATTGCACGCTGGGACGTTTGGCGGCATATACTGCGAACATCTTGCGTGGGAAACACAAACCTACATGGACACCAAATATGGACTGTGGTGATCATGTTATCATTATCAACGCTGACAAGGTTGCTTTGTCTGGTCACAAGGCAGATAAAGACCGTTTCTTTTGGCATTCTTTGTGGACTGGTTCTTTGAAATCACGCACATTGGGTCAAATGCGCAGCGAAAAACCAGAAAAATTGGTTTTCAATGCAGTTAAACGTATGATGGGTCGTCGTACTGCGGTTGCATTGGCGAATCAACGTTTGACAAAACTGCACGTATACGCAGGTGGCGAACATAAACATACTGCACAAAATCCTCAGGTTATCGATTTTGCAGGCTTGAACCGTAAAAACAAAAGGGGCGAATAATGGCAGAAGCAAAAAAAACAGCAACAAAGACAGTTAAAAAAGCTGCCCCTGCAAAGAAAACTGCAACCAAGGCAGCCGCAACAGTTGCAACACCAAAATTGAATGATGCAACATACGCAACAGGTAAACGTAAAGATTCAGTTGCACGCGTATATTTGATGCCGGGCAAGGGCAATGTCACTGTTAACGGCAAAGCGTCTGGTGAATATTTCCGTCGCGCTGTATTGCAAATGATTATTGCACAACCATTCGAAGTGACAAAACGTGAAACTGCGTATGACATTGTTGCTTTTGTTCAGGGTGGTGGCTTGTCTGGTCAGGCGGGCGCTGTAAAACATGGTATTTCCAAAGCATTGGAAAAAATTGAACCAGAATTGCGTGCTGTGTTAAAGTCTGCTGGCTTCTTGACACGCGACAGTCGTGTTGTAGAACGCAAGCACTATGGTTATCGCAAAGCGCGTCGTTCAACACAGTTCAGCAAACGTTAATTGTTTGGAGCTTTTTTTCAAGCCGCCCGAATGGGCGGTTTTTTTGTTGTTAGAAAATTGAAAATGTGATATAATCCCCCTATAGGGCAGTTTTGGTGCTTAGGAAAGGAGATTTTAGTGAAAAAAATTTTTATTTTGCCGTTGTTGGTGTGCGCAAATGCTGCGTTTGCGGTTGACGGTGTTGTTTTGGGTGGTGTGGCTAAATCTGATGATATGTATGGGGTTGTAGTTGCAACTGATGCGACGAATGAATCATCGTTTTTTGAAGCGCTTAAAAGGGTTCGAAAAAATTGCAGCGGAATATCAGAAAAATTAAATGATATCAAAAAAATGGCGGGCGTTGGTACAGCTGTGTCGGCGGTTGGTACGGTTGCTGCGGGTGGCGCAACAGCGGTTGGTGTTGTGAAGTCTAAAACGGATACAGAAATAGAAGATATAAAGCGCTTGTACTCTGATATAGAAACAGCTAGCGAAAAGGTGCCCGAGGATAATAAATACAATTGGCCATCAGATATAGATGCGCAGTTAAGGAAGTTGTTGGGGTTTGATGTTTGGATGGGTGATTCCTATGTTGATAAAGACGAAAGTGCGTTGCTGGGCGCGGTAGATGCGGAAAAGCAAAAAAAAGAATTGAAATCCAAACAGCAAGGCCATATTCGTACTGGATTAATGGCGACCGCGACTGCGACAAATATTGCAAGTGCGGTTATATCTGGAACAAACAAGATAGATGATGATTTTGCAAGTAAAATTGGCGCGTGTCTGGGTGCTGTTCAATTGTTGGCTAATACCAAGGTACAGGCCAGTTTAGATGGTTCTGCTACGAATGAAGAGATTGCCAATGCAAACAAAATTATTTCCGCGTGTAATAAGTACAATATAGCAGATGTTGAAAAGATTAATAGTCGTGCGACAGGCGCAACAGTCGCCAGTGGTGTTGGGGCTGCAACTGGGTTGACGGGTACGATTACATCTGGCCTTGCGAATTCTGATAAGGGGCGTGAAGATGCGGACAAGGCTAAAAAGCTGAATACAGTGTCGAATGTTTTGGCAGGGGCAACAACTGTTGCTTCATTAACATCGACTGTGTTTAATGCGACACAGATAGCAGCCGCAAAACGCGTAATTGAAACAGCAGAACAATGCGAGGAGGCATTAAAATAATGAAAAAGATTTTTTTAACATCAACGTGTTTAATGACGTTATGCACATTGTGCTTTGCTGAAACGAAGAAAATAAGCGACCCTGTGAATGTCACCTTGGATGCGTTGGAGACTGCGCGGAAATCTGCGGATGTTTCAAAACATATGACAGTTTCAGAAGACGATTGGCAGGCATTTGTTGTTTATGAGCTTCGTTCGTATTTTGATGACGCGTTAGGCTATTTTAATTTGTCGCTGGAAAATTTGTTCATGGAATGTGTTGAATATTTTAGTGTGCTTGAAGGGGTAGAGTATAGTGACGATATCGCAAATTATTGTGTTGCGCTTGCAACAGGTTCGGTTGGAATTGGCGACAATAAAAGTAATGATGCTGCAGGTCAGCAGGCTGTTGCGCCAGAGGAGCCAATTATGCCACCTGTTTATAATTCAGGGGATGAAGTAAATCGTGATAAATTTGTTAAAACATACACATATAAATTGAATGGTGATCGTGAGGCGACTAGGGTTGGCAGAAGGGCTATGGACGATGTTGCGCGCGAATATTCGTATGAGATTACGCGAAAATATTGCCCAAATGGCAGGTTATCTTATGTTTCAAATCTACAGCAGGTTTTATGTAATGGCGTCGATATTTTAGCGGATGCAACAGGGGTAAAACGTCAAGAATTGTTGTTGCTGTTAAATGGTAAGGCATATGTCACAAATACAACAAGCAGTATAACATCAGATGGAAAAATAGAGGCAAAAGTGACTGTAGAACTTAGATGATAGTAAGAAAAATGCCCGCATAGTCGGGTGTTTTTTTATTTGGTACAAGAAATAACTTGACTTTTTTGTCAATTTATTGTATACTTCGTGGTGTCAAAGGGCATAATTCTATGACCCAAATCTCCACAACACAAGGATTATTTATGCATATTAATGAATTAAAGGCAAAAACGCCACAGCAGTTGCTGAAAATGGCAGAAGATATGGGAATTGAAAATCCATCGCAATTAAATGTACAACAGTTGCGCTTTGGGGTTATGCGCGCATACGCTGCGGATAATAAAGTGACATTGATTGGCGATGGTGTATTGGAACGTATGCAAGATGGCTTTGGGTTCTTGCGCGCGCCTGAATCGAATTATCTGGCTGGGCCAGACGATTTATACGTTTCGCCAAATTTGATAAAAAAATACGGTTTAAAGACAGGGGACTATGTCGAAGGCCAAATTCAAGCGCCACAGAATGAATCTGAACGTTATTTTGCGTTGGAAACAATTGAACGCGTCAATGGCGATAATCCTGAAAAATTGAAACATCGTGTGTCTTTTGACGATATGACACCGCTGTACCCAGACGAACAATTGAAAATGGAAGTCGCGGATGACAAGGACAAGGGTCGTAATTTGTCTGCGCGCGTTATCGATTTGATTTCGCCGACAGGTAAAGGTCAACGTTCCTTGATTGTTGCGCCACCGCGTACCGGTAAAACGGTTATGTTGCAAAATATTGCGCACAGTATTGCGACAAATTATCCAGATGTAAAATTAATTGTCTTGCTGATTGATGAACGTCCCGAAGAAGTGACCGATATGCAACGCAGTGTCAAAGGCGAAGTTATTTCTTCTACGTTTGATGAACCGGCGGCGCGTCATATCCAAGTCGCAGAAATGGTTATCGAAAAAGCCAAGCGTTTGGTCGAAGCAGGGCAAGATGTTGTTATCTTGTTAGATTCTATTACGCGTTTGGGTCGTGCGTATAACACATGCGTCCCATCCAGTGGCAAGGTTTTGACCGGTGGTGTTGACGCATATGCGTTACAGCGTCCAAAGCGTTTCTTTGGTGCGGCACGTAATATCGAAGGTGGTGGTTCGCTGACAATCATTGCGACCGCGTTGGTCGATACAGGGTCCAAGATGGACGAAGTTATTTTTGAAGAATTTAAAGGTACTGGCAACAGCGAAATTATTTTGGACAGAAAATTGTCTGATAAACGCGTGTATCCTGCGATTGATATTACAAAATCTGGAACACGTAAAGAAGATTTGTTGGTAGGTAAAGATATTTTGTCAAAAATGTATGTTTTGCGTCGCATTATTAACCCGATGGGAACATTGGAAGCAATGGAATTCTTGTTGGATAAATTGCGTTTGACAAAAACAAATGACGATTTCTTTTCTTCTATGAATCAGTAAAAAATGCCCCGATGGGGCATTTTTGTTATGAAAACGTGTTATACCCCAGTTGAAGATGAAGGTGTTGATGAGTGTGCTTGTTTGTGCAAAATAACCGTGCCAGAAGAAACAAAATGGATATATATTGGACCTGTAAAGCCTAACCGCAGTTGTGCAGGCTGGTGTAGCACAATGCATAAATATGATGAAGCAAACGAATTGAAGACGCTTTTGAAAAACGGTATTTAATTCTGATTACTGTTTGCAGCTTGTTTCTGCCACCCCTGTGTGGGGTGGTTTTAAGAAGAACGAACTTAAAAATTCCCTTCGTCATCCTGGGACTTTTCGGGTTTCTTCTTCGTCATCCTGGGGCTTGACCCCAGGATCCAGGTCATATTTCCTTTTTTTATTTGTGTGCGCGTTGCGCACATTTACCTGGATTCTGTGGTCCAGCCACAGAATGACAAATTTTTTTTACAAAAAATTTTTAAGTGGGAATGTTCAAGAAAAATAAACTTAAAAACTTCCCTTCGTCATCCTGGGGCTTGACCCCAGGATCCAGGTGAATTTTTCATAATTTATTAGATTCGGTTCCCTCCTTCACAAAAATGACAGAAAGAAGAAAGGCGGAAACAACAGGGAAGAAAAACGGGCAGGGGGAATAATGCACAATTACCTGGATCCTGGGATCAAGCCCCAGGATGACGGAGCGGAAGGATCCTGGGGTCAAGCCCCAGGATGACGAAGAAGAAGTGGGACCCGAAAAGCCCCAGGATGACGAAGAAGAAGTAGGCCCGAAAAGCCACAGAATGACAAAGAAGAAGGGCGGAAATGACAAAGAAGAAATTTGATAAAAAAAGGATTTTTTATGAAACTTTATTTGTTCTTGGCGGCGATTGCCGCTGTTTTTGTGCTGTTTGTTTATTATTCGGGGTACAACAATGCAATGCAAAGATGTCGTACGAAAATAAATGAAAATATTACACAACAACAATCAAATATAATTGAAATTCAAAGGAAAATAAATGCAGAAGTTATTAATCGTGGTGTGGGCGATATGCGTCGCGTCTTGCGCGAAAAATACACCGTTGCCAAATGATGTCTGTGCAAAAATAACTTGTCGGCCGATATATGGCGAACAGAACGATTGGGATGTTATCAGTGATACGCTGGTAAAAAATATATATCAACATAATGTGTTTTGTGAAAAATATAATGTACGTTGATAATGGATGCGTTTGTGCTGTGTTTAATATGATGGCTGATGAAATTGCGATAAAGTTCAGATTATTCTTTATATGAACTAATAATGCTTTCTGCGGCGTTTTTTATCAGTATCAGATTTTCTTCGTATGCTGCACAATTGCGCGTGATTTCAGAACGGTATGCATCACGCAGGTTCGTTATTGCATAGCTGCAGTTTTGTAAATGCTGAATACAATATTCGTGACCTGTGTTAAATGCGTTTTGTCCGCGCAATTTGCTGTCAAAGTCAGCCCAATTTATTTTGTTTAATGCGTTGTCTATGTTTTCCCAGGTGTTGCCGTTGGTGTACTTGCCAACAGTTTCCATCCAGTATTCGTTCATTTCTGAATCAGACCATTTGTTTTCGGTCTTGATAGTTTGAATTTGCATAATCAACGATTCGATTTCAGGTTGATATTTTGCGTCAATTTGAGATAACTTTGCACTGCAATAACAGCGATTGTATGCAGTATTCTTGCGTTCGCAATACATATCCATACATTCAGAATAATCCGCCATACAACGCGCAGTCGATGCGCGTTCGTTTTGGCTGGCATAGTTTTTGTCAGATGCATTGCGCGCCAGTGTTATGTTAATCGGACGACCACTGCGTGCGACAACTTGGCGCGAATTGTTGTTTGTGCGTTTGTTGCCCATATTAATGCCACTGCGCGCAGATGTGACCGGTGTGTTTATGCTGCGGTTAACCGCGGTGCTTGCAGTGCGACGCGGTACAACCCGACGACCAGAATTTGCAGTTGTGGCAACAGTTGCACTGCGCGCGGTTTTGCGCGGTACAACCCGACGTTCGCCAGACATTTTTTCAGTGCGAACAACGGTGTTTATCAAATTAGAAGATTGTGTCGGCGTAACCCCTGGATTTAAATCAGTGCGCATCTGATTGTTTAAATAAGGATACATATAATTGTAATTGTATGGTGTTGTGTTTGTCAGCTGGGCGTCGCGTGTCGTGGCAAACGCGCCATTTGCACAGATAAACATCGTAATAAAAGATAACAGCACCTTCCTCATGTACTTGTATGATAGAAAACTTGGGAAAAACATACAAGCATAAAATTAAAAGAAAAATTTGCATTTAAAAAAAAAG
>JAZNGD010000062.1:0-13134 GCA_045576255.1 Candidatus Enterousia sp. | reverse complement strand
CCCCAGGATGACAAGTTGTGTTTTTAAGTTCGTTTTTCTTGAAAAAATCATTTGTTTAATGCAGTAAGAATTTCTTGAAAATTTTCATCAATATTGCCACGGGAATCAACCTGCGCAAAATGAATACCGTGCGCCGTTCGCAACCATTCAATCGCAGGTATTGTTTCGTTAAAAAAGTTATCCAACCTGCGCCGTATCACATCAACAGACGCATCATCAGCACGATTGACACCTGCACGAATACGCTTGTTTATACGTTCAACCAAAACGTCTGTCGGCGCGTCAAGATACAATGCATAAATATCAAATTTATCCGAATAATTTTCAACCAACCATTTCGCTTGGGATACTTTGCGCGGAAATCCATCAATAATAACATCGTGATGTTCGTCTATTTTTTTTCGCATCAAATCAAACAAAATTTCATCCGGCAACAAGTCCCCAGCAGATATAACTTTTTCAATTTCACTG
Source organism: Candidatus Enterousia sp. (assembly GCA_045576255.1). GTDB lineage: Bacteria > Pseudomonadota > Alphaproteobacteria > Rs-D84 > Rs-D84 > Enterousia. Next base: position 12,663 of record JAZNGD010000062.1, on the reverse strand, counting down.
CCCAATGGAGCAGAACGCAAAATCGCGCCAGTTTCAATATGATGAAACGGATACAAATCCATCAACATACGTGAAAAAGTCCCCTTGCCTACGCCTTGGCCACCCATCATTAAAATCATTTTTTTCTTGTTTGACATAGATATATCTTTTGTGTGTCGGACTTACCGATTGTTTAACCGATTTTGATAGTGTACATTTTTTAAAAATGCAAAAGCATCTTTTACCGCCTTGTCTGTGCGATTTGATACCATTTTATTTAAACGAACTTTATTAATGCCAGTTATTTTTTTGTATTTCTTTACATACCCCGGCGCAACAGAATTATCAGAAAATTTATTTTGCGAACAATCAAATAAAGAACCAATACTGCGCGGCGCATATTCCAGTGTCATTATCATATTGTTAGAACAATCAAAAAAACCGTCAACATATTCAGGCGAATATCTTAGTGATTCTAAATAATTGTGACTGCAATCGTATGAACCTTTGGTATCTTTTGGCCCACCAATTAAAGATATTAACTGATTAGAACTACAATAAAAAGCACCATTGGTATATAAAGGCGCACCATATAAGGTTTGTAATAAATTTACAGAACAATTAAAATCGCCATTCGTGAATCTTTCCGCACCCTTTAAAGAAACAAGGACATTAAAAGCACAATCAAAGTTACGACCAACCCTTGCCGGCGCGTATTGCAAAACACATAACATATTGCCACAACAATCAAAGTCACGACCAACATACTTGGGCGCGCCGTATAATGTGTACAGAAAATTACCTGCACATATAAAATCCCCACCAACATAAAAACTGGGTGCGCCTTGTAATGATGATAACATATTATAAGAACAATTAAAATCACCCAAAATAATCATATCAGACAAATCTGGCAATTCTGGTAAACCTATATCAGATAAATCCAGATTAGCATCAAGTATAAAATCGCGCGGCATATGATATAAATCATAAACCTTGCCCTGATATTTTATAAACAAGGTATTATGTTCTTGCCAAGGTCGAATGGTTTCAAAGTCTTTATTCATATTTTTTTCTGTTTGTTATTCATTGAATAAGTTAGAATAAAAAAAAACGCCTGTCAAATATTTGACAGGCGAAAAATATTCACATTGTATGCAAATTATTTTTTGCTGTTTTCAATAGCTGCGCCCAAGATGTCGCCCAAAACAGAACCGCTGTCCGCTTCGTTCGAGAATTCTTTGACCGCTTGCTTTTCCAATGTCACCTGTAATGCACGAACAGACAATTTAACAGTGTTGCCTTCGACAGAAACAACAGATGCTTCGACAGAATCGCCAATGTTAAATTTAGATGTGTCTTGTTCTGATTTTTCGCGTGACAAGTCTGTACGACGGATAACACCACGTACATCACCTGGCAATGCCAAAATCAATTCATCAGGTGTGATTTCAGAAACTGTTCCGCATACAACAGCGCCTTTCTTGATAGATACAGCGTTGTTTTCTGCGCTTTCAGTCAACTGTTTAATGCCCAATGTGACACGTTCTTTTTCTGGGTTAATATCCAAAATCTTTGCTGTCACTTCTTGGCCGCGAACGAATTTTTTCAATTCTTCTTCGTCCAATTTGTTCCAAGACAAATCAGAGATATGAACCATACCGTCTAATTCAGGTGTCAAAGCCACAAACAAACCAAATTCTGTTGTGTTTTTAATTGGGCCTGTGATTACATCGCCAACATTGTGTGTTTCAGCAAACTGTTTCCATGGATTTGGTTGCAGTTGTTTGTAACCCAATGAAATACGACGTTTGTCTTGATCAATGCCCAAGACAACAACATTAACATCTTGACCATTTTGCAAAACTTTGCTTGGGTGGATGTTTTTGTTTGTCCAAGACAATTCAGACATATGAACCAGACCTTCGATGTTATTGCCCAAATCAATGAATGCACCATAATCTGTCAAAGAAGAAACTTTGCCCGATACTGTGTCGCCAACATTGAATGCGCGCGAAGCTGTTTCCCATGGGTCTTCTTCCAATTGTTTTGCACCCAATGAAATACGATGTGTTTCAGGGTCAAATTGGATAACCTTTACTTTGATTTTTTCGCCAACATGGACCAGTTCGCGTGGGTGATTTACGCGTTTCCAAGACAAGTCTGTGACATGCAACAGACCGTCGATACCGCCTAAATCAATAAATACACCATAATCTGTGATGTTTTTAACTGTACCTTCGATAACAGCACCCAATTCGATGTTTTTCATCGCTTCTTTTTGTGCTGCTGCGATTGTGTCAGACTGAATTGCGCGACGAGATACAATTGCGTTTGTACGCAAAGCATCCATTTTCAATACGCGGAATTTGTCTTTCAAGCCAATCAAAGATTTTGCATCGCGAATTGGTTTGTGATCAACCTGAGATGATGGCATAAATGCAAATACGCCATTAATATCAACTGTGAAACCACCACGAACAACTTCGATGATTGTACCTTCTGGGTCAACGCCTTCGGCAACAGTCTTTTCCAAATCTTTCCATGCTTTTTCAGCACGTGCTTTGGCATAAGACAGAACAGCTGTACCTTCGCGGGATTCATAACGTTCAACAAAAACGTCAATAATGTCACCAACAGATGGAACAGATGCACCAAATTCTTTTAATGGAACGCGACCTTCGGACTTTAAACCAACATCAACCATTGCGAAATCGCCACGGATATCTTTGACAGTACCCTTGGTTGCATAGCCTTGTAAAGTTTCTTGGGCGCCATAGTTTGCGTCAAACATCTGGACAAAATCTTCGCCAGATACAGGATTAAATAAATCTTTGGATAAATCTTTCATAAGAAAATATTATCAAAAGTTTGCCACCCTTCACCAAGGTTTCGGGTGGCAGGCCACCTAAAATCTCTCTGGGGGTCTTGTGGGGTTAATCGGATTGATTCTGCGCCCACCCGCAAAATCACACTAATTTTATAGTAATTTTATAGATATGCAAGAAAATATTACAAAAAACAGACTGCCACCAATTGCTTGGTGGCAGTTGCTCCCTTCCTTCCGGCTATCCGGAAACTGTTTGTCCTTGTACGCGCACAAAAGCCTTTTTCTTAGGCAGCTTTGGCGGTGGACGAAACTGTTGTATCGGCGGCATCAATTATGTTTTTAGCTTCGGCAAAAACCAATTCTTTTACACGCAATGCCAATGTTTTTGTGTCCATACTTTCTGCTGGTTCTTCAAAATTATCTGTACGAATCTGCAAAGACACATACGCACCAACCAATGATGGACGTGATAAATCTTCAATCGAACGCGGGGTATTATTTTGACCAATTTTTAATTCATCTGCCAAGGATACAATTTGGCGATCCGCATTAACCCAAACTGTGGTTGTCAGGACTTGATTCAAGGCAATCATTATTTCTTTGATATTTTTTTGCATGCGCGTTCCCCTCCTTTCGGGTGTTGTAAAAAAATCATCTTATCTCCTTCTGTAAACACAAAAGTATTTACAAATCAACCGGATAATTTTTATTTATATTTTGCTTTTTTCCCAAAAAACCGCGTTTTCCGCAGAAATCTAGGCTTTTTATTTCTTTTTCCCTTGTCTATACAAACATCTTAGAACAAAAACGAATCGCAGGTCAAGTATAAAATTCAAAAAAATTTAATTTTATTTAAAAATTTTTACCATAAAAAACCATACAAAAACATAAAATAACCATAAATTGTCATTGACAACCAAAATAAAAGTGCTACATTGGGCTTGAAGCGGGATAGAGATGTGGTAAAAAAACCCCAAAAAAAACAGGAATTCATAAATGTCATTGTTTCTCTCATCTTATGAAAATCGTTTGGATACAAAAGGGCGTATTTCTGTACCTGCCTCTTTCCGCGCTTCTGTTGCAAACGAAAATTTTGCAGGTGTAGTATTGTATCGTTCTTTTACAAACAATTGCATCGAAGGTCTTTCTATGTCGCGTATGGAACAAATGGCCGCAGCCGCCGATAAAAAGGGCGTTTTCGACAGCGAATTGGACGATTTATCCGCAATGCTGTTCGCAGATGCACGACAATTATCTTTCGATGTGACAGGACGCATTGTTATACCCGCTGATATGTTAAAATACGCAGGCATTACCGACACCGCCGTATTCGTTGGACGTGGCAACAGTTTCCAAATATGGAATCCAATCGCATTCCGCGCAGCCCAAGAAAAATCTTTGGAAAATTTGCGCAAAAGTCGCCCAGATTTGAAAATCGACGACTGATATACCAGTTCCTTTCTTCGTACAAAAAATCCCGCATTTGCGGGATTTTTATTGTTCTTTATCTTGCAATTTTTCGCGAACAGCAGATAATGCACGCGCACGCTCTTCGATTAATCCGTTTAAATTGGCCTGGGTTAAACTGGCTGCGTACCGAATGGAATTCGCAAACGCCAATGCGTCACTGTTGCCATGGGTCTTGAACGCAAAACCGCGCAACCCCAAGAATGTCGCACCAGCATAAGAACGTGGGTCGATTTTATGTTTCAGCCTTTTAAAAACATGAACCAAGAAAAATGCACCAATTATTGCAAGAAACGACTTTTTAAAGTTTTCAACAATAACACGTTTGATAAGTTTTGCAGTACCTTCAACTGTTTTAAGCACGATATTACCAGTAAAGCCGTCTGTCACAACGACTTGAACACGACCGGCACTGATGTCGTTTGCCTCGACAAAACCGATATATTCGTACGGTAATTTATCTTTGTTTTCTGTCAAAACTTTATTCAAGTGAACCAATGTTTCGTTACCCTTGGTTTCTTCGGAACCTATGTTCAAAACACCAAGTTTGGGTTTTGGCATTTTTCCCACCACTTCGGCATAAACACTGCCCAAAACTGCGAAATCAAACAAAATACTTTCATCACAATGGACATTTGCCCCCAAATCCAGAACAACAACGCGGCTGTCACCTGCGCCAGATGGCAACATAGTTGTAATCGCAGGACGCGCAATCCCATCAATTGTTTTTAACGCCAATTTCGATAAAGACATCAACATACCTGTGTTACCGGCACTGATAACCGCAGCAGAATTTCCTTCGCGGACATCTTTTATTGCCATATACATCGAAGTGTCTTGCGAATGACGCAAAACATCCATAACTTTATCTGTACCTTTGATAACATTTGGTGCATGAATTACTTCTGTATTACGGGCAACACGTGGATACTTTGCCACCAACCTGCGCAGTTGTTTTTCATCACCAAACAAACGAAATGAAATATTATTTTCACCGTTTTGGTATAAAAATTGATTCATACCGCCCAATACAGCGTTTGGACCTTTGTCGCCACCCATTGCATCAATTGCAATTATTTTCTTTTCTTCTGACATAGCACATAAAAAAAGCAGAACCAGGCACACTTTATGCGCCCTGCTTTCTGCCTTGTATTCCATTTTGTTTGGTTAATTTATTTTGCACCGCATGCAGGACAAACATGATGTGGGCGTTTCTTTTCGCCACATGTTTTACATACACCGCATGGCATTACAGACAACGCATCGTGTGAACGACGTTGTGCGCTGCGTGCTTTACTTGTTTTACTTTTTGGCGTTGCCATTTTTCTATCCTTTTTATTTTATAACTGTCTTATTTTATTCAAATCATTCCGATTTGCAAGGAAAACTTTATATCATCTGGGAACCGCGTTCCCAGATGACTTGTTTTTTTAGATGTCCAACAATTGCTGTTGAGCATTGCCTTCGCGTGCCAAACGTTCTGCTTTTTCTTCTTCTTTGGCAATTTCACGAACGCGACGTACGTATGCACCAGTTCCGATTGGAATCAAACGACCAACAATCAAGTTTTCGTTAATACCAACCAATTTATCAGTTGAACCGCTGATTGCAGCATCAACCAAAACCTTGGTTGTCTGTTGGAACGATGCGTTCGAAATAAATGACCGTGATGTCAATGACGCGCGGGTCAAACCAACCAATACCTGAGATGCAGTTGCAGGTTTACCATTGTCGCGTACAACACGTGCGTTTTCTTCTTCGAAATCAATGCGGTCAACAACTTGTCCCATCAAGAATCCTGTATCGCCAGGATTTGTAATTTCAACACGACGTGTCATTTCACGTATCAAAATTTCAATGTGCTTGTCGTTGATAACCACGCCTTGCAAACGATAAACTTGTTGAATCTGTTCAACCATAAAGGTTGCCAATGCTTTCTGACCCAAGATACGCAAAATATCTTGTGGAACAGGGTCGCCATCAATCAGTTTTTCGGCCTTGCGTACTGTATCACCACTGCGTACCAACAGGTTTGTACCCTTTGGAACCGCATATTCAACAGGTGCAGTACCATCAGTTGGTTCGATGCGGATGATAATTTTATTCTTGGCGTCTTCTAATTCAACAGTACCGTCGATTTCAGCCAACAATGCAGGATTAGTTGGACGACGAACTTCAAGCAATTCGTTAACACGTGGCAAACCACCAGTAATGTCACCTGTACGCTTGGTCTGAACAGGGATGCGTGCCAAAATATCACCAGCAAATACTTTGTCGCCATTTGCAACATTCAAAATAGAATATATTGGCAACAGGTATTCGGCAATCTTTTTGCCACCCAAAGAAATAACATTTCCTGATTCATCGACCAATGTGACAGCTGGTTTCAATGCTTTTTTGGTGTTAGTTTTCCAATTAATGACTTTGCGAGAAACGATACCAGTCATAGAATCAACTTCTTCTTGGTAAGATACGTTTTCAATCAAGTCATTAAAGTTAACGATACCGTCTTTTTCAGCAATGATTGTATTGGAATACGGATCCCATTCTGCAACTTTGGCGCCCTTTTCGACCTTGTCACCATCGTTGACAATCAGCATAGATGCGTATGGCAGATTGCTGCTGAATAATTCTTTGCCTTCATCGTCAACAATTGTTAATTTGCCATTGCGAGATAAAACAACCACACGACCTGCGCTGTTTTTAATCGTATTAACGCCAGACAATTTAACTGTGCCAGGTACAGGAACTTCTATAAAGTGACTTTCTGCACCACCAGATGCAACACCACCAATGTGGAAAGTACGCAATGTCAACTGAGTACCAGGTTCACCAATAGACTGACCAGCAACAACACCAACGGCTTCGCCAACGTGCACTAACGCATTTCTGGACAAATCCATACCATAACATTTTGCACATAATCCATCACAGCAACAAGTCAGAACACTGCGAACATCAACAGATGGCAGACCTGATTCATTAATCTTTTTCGATGCCGCTTTTGTAATCAATTCGCCCGCAGGTACAATTACTTCTTTTGTAATCGGATGAATAATATCGTGTGCCGCAGTACGTCCCAAAACAACGTCACCCAGCGCAACAGACAATGTAGAACCTTGGTATACAGGTTTCGCTGTAATGAAATCTGTTGTGCCACAATCGTGTTCTGTAATAACTGTGTTCTGCGCCAATTCAACCAAACGACGTGTCAAATAACCAGCGTCAGCTGTTTTTAACGCAGTGTCCGACATACCTTTTCGCGCACCGTGGGTCGAAGTAAAGTATTCAGACATAGTCAGACCTTCTTTAAAGTTCGAAATAATTGGAACTTCAATAATAGAACCGTCTGGTTTCTGCATCATACCGCGCATACCAGCCAACTGTTGAATCTGACGTTTGGAACCACGCGCACCGGACAACGCCATCATATATACGGAATTCCAATTGTCGCCAGTTGTTTTACCCAACGCGGCATATGCCATATCGCCCAATCTGTCTGTTGTTTTATGCCACAAGTCAATCAACTTGTTATAACGTTCACCACCAGACAACAAACCGTTTTGGTATTGTTCTTCGATTTCCGCAGCCGCTTTTTCAGATTCTGCAATCAAATCTTTCTTTTCTTCTGGAATTACAACGTCGTCGTACCCAATTGAAATACCACTGCGTGCCGCTTGTTCAAAACCAGTATTCTTTAATCCGTCAGCCAACATAATCATCGCCTTGTCGCCACAACGTTCATACGCTGTTGATAACAAAGATTTGATTTCCCCACGTGACATAACTTTGTTAACCAAATCAAATGGCATTTCATCACAATCAGGCAATAATTCGCCCAAAATCATACGACCTGCTGTTGTTTTGTATGTTTTGCCCTTGATACGCGCAACAATTGGTGTATGCAATGTGATAGATTTGTTTTCCAACGCCAATTGAACTTCGTCCATATTTGCAAAACGTGGCGATTTATCATCGTGTTCACCATTAATCAAAGAAATATAGTAAACACCCAATACCATATCCTGGGTTGGAACAATCATTGGTTCACCGTTTGCAGGCGACAATACATTGTTTGATGATAACATCAGTGTACGTGCTTCTAATTGGGCTTCTAATGAAATTGGAACGTGAACAGACATCTGGTCACCGTCAAAGTCAGCATTAAACCCAGCACAAACCAATGGATGCAAACGAATTGCTTTGCCTTCTATCAAGACCGGTTCAAAAGCCAACAAAGACAATCTGTGCAAAGATGGCGCACGATTCAACAGTACAGGATGTTCATAGATAACCTTTTCCAAAATTTCCCATACAATTTCTTCGCCGTTTTCAACCATTTTACGTGCTGTCTTTAATGTGTTTGCATAATCACCAGCCAACAAACGTGCGAAAACAAATGGTTTAAACAATTCTAATGCCATTGTCTTGGGCAAACCAACTTGATGTAATTTTAATGTTGGACCAGATACAATGACTGAACGGCCAGAATAATCAACACGTTTACCCAACATATTCATACGGAAACGACCAGATTTACCGCGCAAAGAATCAGATAAAGACTTCAATGGACGACGATTCTGGGATACCATTGGACGTGCTTTGTGTCCGTTGTCAAATAAAGAATCAACAGCTTCCTGCAACATACGTTTTTCGTTACGAACGATAATATCAGGCGCGTGCATTTCTATAAAGCGTTTCAAACGATTATTACGGATAATTACACGACGATACAAATCATTCAAATCAGATGCAGCAACATGCCCAGCATCCAATGTGACCAATGGACGCATATCTGGTGGAATTACAGGAATAATGTCCGGCATCATCCACGCAGGTTCTGTTTTTGAATCTAAAAATGCTTCGACCAATTTTAACTGTTTAATCAAGCCTTTGCGTTTCGCTTCGGATTTGGTATCAGACAATTCTGCACGCAAACGTGTACGTTCATCGCCCATATCCAGATTTGCGATAATTGAACGAACACCTTCGGCACCAATACCGACGCGGAACGCGTCTGCGCCAAATTCTTCGACAGCCGCCTGATATTCATCTTCGCTGATAACATCATATTGCTTTAAATTTGTTAAGCCTGGTTCAATAACAATATACGCATCATAAGAAATAACCTGTTCCAATTTTTTCTGTGGCAAGTTATTTAACAATGTTGCGATTTTGCCTTCGCGTAAAAACCAAGTATGCGCAACAGGCATTGCCAGTTTAATATGTCCCATACGTTCACGACGAACAGCAGAAGAACCAACTTCTACGCCGCAACGTTCACAAACGACACCGCGGAATTTGATTCTTTTATATTTTCCGCAAGCACATTCGTAATCTTTCACAGGTCCAAAAATCTGTTGGCAAAACAGACCTTCGGCTTCTGGTTTCATAGAATGATAGTTAATGGTTTCTGGTTTTTTAACCTCGCCATGGGACCAGGACAGAATTTCTTCTGGGGACGCAATTGTAATGCGCAACGCATCAAATTGTTCCTTGGTTTCGATTTGTCCAAATATCTTTTGCAACATATTGCTCATTATATTTCGCTCCTTTCAGTCGCTTAAGAGTTTGTTAGTGGTTAGTCGTTAGTGTTTTTCCGAACCCGATTAAATCGGGTTCAGACTTCCCACTAATCAATTTTCTTTGGTGTCATCGCCAGACCCAGACCGCGTAATTCGCGGACCAGAACATTAAATGCTTCTGGCGTGCCGGTTTTGATGTCATTGCTGCCCGAAACAATAGATTCGTACATCTTGTTTCTGCCGACAATATCATCAGATTTTACCGTCAACATTTCGCGCAACAGGTGTGCTGCACCATGTGCTTCCAATGCCCAAACTTCCATTTCACCCAAACGCTGGCCACCCATATGGGCTTTACCAGACAATGGTTGTTGTGTGACCAATGAATAGTTACCAATTGAACGGGCATGAATCTTGTCATCAACAAAGTGATGCAGTTTCATCATATACATAACACCAACTGTGACCGGACGTGCAAATTTTTCACCAGTCATACCATCGTATAAATCAAACTGACCCGTTTCTGGTAAACCAGCCAATTTCAACATATCACGAATGTCTTCTGATGTCGCACCGTCAAATGTAGGTGTCGCCATAGGAACACCATCGCGCAACAAAGCAGCATGAGCACGAACGTCTGTATCTGTCATTTTTTCCAATTTTTCAGATACATCTTTGCCATATACTTTGCCCATAATGCTGCGCAAATCATCCGTGACAGCGCGTTTTGCTTTGACTTCGTCCAATACCGCACCAATCTGTGCGCCCAATGTGCGCGCAGCCATACCAAGGTGTGTTTCCAAAATCTGACCAATGTTCATACGTGATGGTACGCCCAATGGATTCAGAACAATGTCAACCGGTGTGCCGTCTGCCAAGTGTGGCATATCTTCGACTGGAACAACTTTGGATACAATACCCTTGTTTCCATGACGACCCGCCATTTTATCGCCAGGCTGCAATTTCATTTTGTGTGCGATGTATACTTTTACTTCTTTCAATACACCTGCGTTCAAAGAATTGCTTTCTGTTGCCTTGGAAATTTCTGCGTCAGCTTTTTCGTTCAACATTTTCAGTTTTACAGTATGCTGTTCACGCAATTCGTCAATTTTTGCCTGGGCTTCTTTGTTTTTGACAACCAGTTTTTTGATGTCAGAAGGTTTAATACCTTCAAAAACTTCACCTGTCAACTTTTTACCAACAAATGGTTTCAAACTGCCAGTGCCAGATTCAATAACCAAGTTTTCAGCGATTTGGAATACTTGGTCTGCAAAACCTTTTTCGATGATTGCGATTTCTTCTTCGCGATCTTTGTTGATTTTTTCGATTTTTTGCAGTTCTATCATCTGGGTACGTTCGTCTTTTTTAACACCATGACGTGTCAAGACATTAACGCCAATAACCGTACCTTCTTCATTAGGCCCCACGCGCAAAGAAGTATCTTTTACATTCAATGCTTTTTCACCAAAGATATTGCGCAACAAGGCTTCTTCTGGTGTTAACAATGTTTCAGATTTTGGTGTGACGCGACCAACCAAGATATCGCCTTGCTTTACACGCGCACCAACATAGATAATACCAGATTCGTCCAAATTCTTTAACGCTTCTTCACTAACGTTTGGAATATCACGCGTCAAACTTTCTGGCCCTAATTGAGTATCGCGAACTTTGAATTCTTTTTCGACGATTTTTACAGATGTAAATACGTCATCACGAGAAATCTTTTCCGAAATAACAATAGAGTCTTCATAGTTATAACCGCGCCATGGCATAAACGCAACCAAAACGTTGCGACCCAACGCCAAATCACCATAGTTCATCGAAGAACCATCAGCAATAATGTCGCCCGCAGAAAGACGGTCGCCAACCTTTACCAATGGCTTTTGGTGAATCAATGTTTCACTGTTAGAACGTTCGAATTTTTCCAAGTTATAAATGTCAACGCCTGTCACAACATTACGGCTGTTCATACATTTTACAACAATACGATTTGCATCAACAGATTCTACAACACCACTGTGTTTTGCAACCTTGCCAGTGCGAGAATCGCGCGCAACTTCACGTTCAATACCAGTTCCAATCAATGGCGCCTGGACGCGCAACAAAGGTACACCCTGACGTTGCATATTTGAACCCATCAAAGCGCGGTTCGCGTCGTCGTTTTCAACAAATGGTATCAAACCTGTTGCAATTGACACAACCTGACGTGGTTCAACGTCAATCAAGTCAACTTCGTCTTTTGCAACCATTGTAAATTCGCCATCAACACGTGCAGTGACAGTTTCTTCTGCCAAAACACCTTCTTTTGTTGTTGGGGTATTACCCTGGGCAATTTTGTGACCCAATTCTTCATCGGCAGTCAAATATACCAATTTATCAGTGATACGACTGTTTTCAACGACGTAATATGGTGTTTCAATAAACCCGTATGGATTCACACGTGCATAAGCAGCCATGTGATTAATCAAACCAATATTTGCACCTTCGGGGGTGTGAATTGGACATAAACGACCATAATGCGTTGGATGAACGTCACGAACATCAATGCCAGCACGTTCACGATTCAATCCACCAGGTCCCAATGCAGAAATACGACGCTTGTGTTCCAATTCTGATAATGGGTTGTATGCATCCATAAACTGTGACAATTGGGACGTTCCCAAGAATTCAGACACCAATGACATCAATGGTTTTACATTGATAACATCTTGGGGTTGCATATTTGCAATGTTTGGTGAAGACAAGCTTTCACGAACCAAACGTTCAATACGAACCATACCAGTGCGGAAATTCTGTTCTAATAACTCACCCACTGCACGAACGCGACGATTTGACAAATTATCAATGTCATCAACTGTATCC
>JAZNGD010000061.1:0-19709 GCA_045576255.1 Candidatus Enterousia sp. | reverse complement strand
CGAAAAGCCCCAGGATGACGAAGAAGAAAAAACTAGGAGGAAGATAAGGCAATATTACCTGGATCCTGGGGTCAAGCCCCAGGATGACGAGGGAGTTTTTACGTTCTTTTTTCTTGAACATTCCCACTTAAAAATTTTTTGTAAAAAAAATTTGTCATTCTGTGGCTTTTCGGGCCCCATAAAAATAAAATATTTTTGTGGGTGAATCCCCACAGAATCCAGGTAAATGTGCGCAACGCGCACACAAATAAAAAAGAAAAATTCACCTGGATCCTGGGGTCAAGCCCCAGGATGACGAAGTGGAAGAACCCGAAAAGTCCCAGGATGACGGGGAAGTTTTTAAGTTTATTTTTCTTGAAAAGATTTTATAAAAATAAAATAAAAAAGTACTTGCATTTATTCCAAAGACATTATATTATATACAACGCTTTGGGGTTGTAGCTCAGCTGGTTAGAGCGTCTGCCTGTCACGCAGAAGGTCGCGGGTTCGAGCCCCGTCAATCCCGCCAGTATTTACCGCAGTTTCCTGCGGTTTTTTTATTTAATATGTTTTACAATACCGCAAAAAAATCCCCACACGATGGTGGGGACAAAAAATCAACAATAAACCTGTTATTGGGATATTTCGACACATTTTCCTTCATTATCTCTTGCATAACCTTCCGAACAAACACATTCATTGCCGTCTGGGTCAAGCATATATCCTGGTGTCGAACAAATACAGTTTGTGCCATCAAACGTTCCGCCAGAATTAACACAATTTGTCATAAGAACATATAAGCCGACATTCTCAGAATCTTCACCAAGAACATTCAACACCCATTTTTCCATTTCAGTGTCAGTAAAGCTGCTGCCGCTGCTTGGCGTTTCGCCGTTTACAGACATACAAGTGACGATTTGTTGCCTGCACGCTTTTAACGCAACCGTATTTTTCGTATCGTCGTAATTATTCTGATTCAGGCACGTTGCAACTTCTTGATCAATGCAATCTTCGGCATATTCTTCAATTAATAAATCTTGCGCCGCCTTGATTTGAACCAACGTGCGTTCCAAATAATTTCTGATAACTTGATTTTCTTTGTTATATTGTTTTACACCCTTTTTGTTGGTATCAACATAAGTATAATCTTGACATTGATTCAAAACGCCAGAACACATCCCAACAGCCTTGCCGTTTTCATCAATATAACCGATTTTAGACTGCAAATAATTCGCCATATATTGCAATTCTTTGTCTGAGGCACTTAAATGTGTATCAACATACTCACCCAAGGTTCCACTCGCGCCCCATGTATAGACGTCTCCACCATCCTTCTCGTAATTCCAAGTCGCAAACAATGTATCCGTTGGCGCATTTGACACCGTTGATTGCCCAGGCATTGAACCCAAAACAATTTTGCCACCTGCGATATAACGACCGGTTGGATCCAAGCAATTTTCATAATCATCGCCACAAACAAAATCTTCACGCATACAATTGTCAAGTTCTTCAACACATTCGCGCAGATTATACGCGTTCTTTTGTTGTGCAACCATTAAACGCGCGTTTTGCAATACGGTTTTGGCATTACGGACAGTACTGGCCATTGTTTCGTTTGCTTCGGTCAAATTACGTTCGTATACGATACACTGCTTGTCAATTTCCAAGTCATACGAATTTGTTATGATAGATGTATCAACACCCTGGGCCGCGCAAGTATCTAATACAGATGATTTGCAACGCGCAGATGCAGTTTTGTACAGCTGTTCACCACGCTGGTTGCTGATACTGGTATTTTTGCTGTTCGTATTGAATAAATTCAACGAATTTAAATCAAAACCACCGGTCAAATCGCCAAAGTCCAACAAACCATTCAAATCAAAATTGATGCCGGTGTTTGTACTGCTGGCAGAGCCAGATTCAACAGTGATAATCATTTTTTTAATTTTAGCCAATTGAGATGTTATATCAGAATTATCTTTGTTCTTGGAATCTGACATAGACATTTCAGCTTCGGTTTCGGCAAACAGACTTTCAACCTGGTCAGCAGTCAAACCAATGTAACGAATTTGCTGGCCAACTTCTTCTAATGCAATAGTTGCTTGCTTTAAAGCTTCTTCGGTTTCGGCATAATTTTTTAAATTCTTGGAACAACTGCAACGACCTTGGTTATCATCCAGAACATTACAGAAATTATCCATACAAGCAGTATATTGCGCCTTGCAATATGCGGTGTTTTGCGCCAATTCGTCAATATCGGTCAATTCTGCCAACGCATTATCCGAAGAAACAGACACAGCGTTTCCCGAACGCATCATCGTAGACAAGCGCGATTGAACATTTCCAGAACTGCGTGTCGCAACACGACCAGTATACAATGGTGTATTTACAGTATCCGTCTGAGTCAACACACCAGAACGCGCAGCATTAACAGGCGCAGCAGCATTGGTCGCCCGACGTGCAGTCACACCAGCAGACGACGCAACATTCGCACTGCGTGATGGACGTGCAGAGACACGCGTCGCGCCACTTGTTGGACGCGCCGACACAGCGCCACGCGCAGTCACAGTTGCACCGGTACGCGCCTGGGTAGCATTACGGGAAGCAGAAGTCGAACGTGCAGAAACACTGCGTGAATTAGCAGACTTGGTTGCACTGGGCACTGCACGCGACGCCGCGCGCGACGATGCAGTACTGCGTGGACCGACCTTGGACGGTTGCGCAACAGGCACAACAACATCGGCCTTTTCAGCAGCATCAACATCTTCGACATCGGCGATTTCCGTATCGTTATATTCGACAACTTCATCATAGAAAATTGGCGCAACCTCAGCAAATGCAGGCAATACCAGCAATCCACTTAACACCGCAACAAGTCTTTTCATAGCAAACTCTTCCCTTCTATTATGATTTATTTTATCACAATACGCCCTTTTCTGCAAACAAAAAATACGCACTTTAAACACCTTTAAGCAAATATTCACAATTCATTAAAAAACATAATGAATTTTGTTGCAGTTCAAATGTCTTTTATTTATAATGCTGGTCAGAAAAAAAAATTTTAGGAGAAGAAATAAAGTGTCTGTTTTAAAGAAAGTTGCCACTTGGTTTTTTACACTGCCTTTGATTGGCTGCACAACTGTGCCAACATCTGTATACGACACAAGATTAAAGGAATACGAACCTAAAATCACCAATCTGGATTTTAATTATAACCCATACAATACGCCAATTGCACAATGCTATGCCAATGAATTGGCGGCTGGCAAAAAAATGTCTGGGGCAACACTTATCGAAGACGGACTGTCCGCTTTTATCATTCGTTCTGCGTTTGCACGTATGGCAACAAAAACAATTGATTTGCAAACTTATATTTACAGTAATGATTTTTCGTCCAAAGTTTTAATCGGTGAACTTAAAAGCGCAGCAGACCGCGGCGTCAAAGTACGAATATTACTGGACGATTATGGAACAAAATCGGATATAGCAGATGTTATGCTGCTGAACCAACACCCGAATATCGAAGTCAAAGTTTTTAATACTGTACCAAACCGTTCAAAACTGTTGTATTACCCGCAATTTTTAACCGACTTTAACCGATTAAATTCACGTATGCATAATAAACTGTTCATCGTCGACAATATCGCATATATCACAGGCGGTCGAAACGTGGGCAGTAATTATTTTTACCCAGAAACAGCGTCAAACTTTTCCGATACAGACGTGTTGTTTATCGGCGATATGACACGCGATGCCGCAAACAGCTTTGATGAATATTGGAATTATCACTTGGCAATTCCTGCATCGGTTTTCCCAAAAGCTAAATCAAAAAAAGCTCTTAGAAAGTTGGAAAAATCTTTTGCAAAAATCGAAGAAAACAGCGCAGAAAACATAAAACTGTATAACAACATTATCAATATGGCACAACAGGAATTCAAAAATAAAAAAATGAATTTCAGTTGGGGACGCGGTAAATTCTTGGCCGACCCACCACAAAAAGTCGATATGTCTATGCAAGAAAAAGAAAATTATCGCGGAGATATAATGCGCGCATTGCAACACCTGTGGAAAAGAACTGAAAAGTCCGTATATATGTCTGCCGCATACTTTGTTCCCGGACAAGGCGGTCTGGAACACATATTGCGCGAAGAAGATTCTGGGGTGCATATGACAATCGTCACAAATTCGTTGGCTTCTACAAATGCGCCAACCGTATACGCAAAATGGGAAAAGTACAGAAAACAACTTATCGAATCGGGCGCAGATGTTTATGAATTTATGGTGTCCGCAGAAAACCTGCGCGGAAAAGAACACGACCGAGAAAGAAAACAATCCAGTTTTTCTGTATTGCACAGTAAAAC
This sequence comes from Candidatus Enterousia sp., assembly GCA_045576255.1. GTDB lineage: Bacteria > Pseudomonadota > Alphaproteobacteria > Rs-D84 > Rs-D84 > Enterousia. The sequence goes on along the minus strand of JAZNGD010000061.1, from coordinate 15,369 downwards.
AATGGTCTTTGACGATGCGATTTCTTGGATTGGCAGCTTTAACTTGGACCCACGCAGCGCGTATTACAATACTGAAAACGTCGCCATTTTCGAAAGTACAGATTTTGCAAATAAACTGCGCGAAATGATTATACGCGACACAAAAACATCTTGGCGCGTGACACTGGACGAAAATGATAATCCAATCTGGACCGGCAGCAGGCCTGGCGATTCACAACCACAAACACACAAGCGTGCACCAGACACATCTGTCTTTCGCAGAATATGGAAATCTTTGTGTAATTTGGTACCAGAAAAATTTGTATAAAAAAATCCGCAATTCGCGGATTTTTTTAATGATGTGAAAAGAAATGCAAAACTAAACTGACAATAAAAATAACAGTTATAAAACATAAAAATATCTTGGTGACCCGATGTGATTTTTCACCGCCACAACTGTCACAATCACAACCGCAATCCCGCATAACCAAATACCATGAAAAAATTAACATCGCCCCAGAAAATAAAAACAACCATGGTTCCAGCCAATGGGGCAACAAATGAAAATGCGCAACATCAGGCGCAACCAAACCAACAACCGCCAAAAACATCGGCAAGCCACAACAAAAAATATGTGGCAAAACAGTCGCAATTATACCAATTTTTACAGCTTTCTTTTTCATAACAACCCCTGAAACTTGGCATCCCCAGCAGGACTTGAACCTGCATCTAATTCTTAGGAGGAACTTGTTCTATCCTGTTGAACTATGGGGACAGATAAAGTATATTTTATTCCGAACAAAATAATATTGCAACTTTTAAATACGACTTGTATAATGACAACGATTTTTAAACAAGGGACAAAAAAGAAATGGCAACAATTACAAGAAATGATTTTGCAAACAGACTGCGTGAACGCTTTGGTTTAACAACCGCAGACGCATATAAATTGGTCGATGTTATCTTTGATGAAATATGCGAATCGTTAATCAATGGCGAAGAAGTTAAATTCGCCGGATTCGGCACTTTTAAAATATTGGAAAAAAATGCACGTATGGGGCGCAACCCAAAAACCGGTGCCGCCGCTGTAATTTCTGCACGACGCGTCGCATCTTTTCGACCAAGTTCGGAATTTCGCGAACGTGTTGCAAACAAATAAAAAATCGCCCGAACGGGCGTTTTTTTTGGTGGATGTGATTGGACTCGAACCAACGACCTCTTCGATGTGAACGAAGCGCTCTAACCAGCTGAGCTACACATCCAAAGCACAGACATAACCGTACACAAATATATTAGAACTTGCAATAAAAAATCGCCCAATCGGGCATTTTTTATGCAATTGTTTTTACAAAATTACGCGCAACTTTTTTTATACCGCGCGTTTTGAACGCAACTGTTAATATATCACCACCATCTTCGATAACAACACCTGCGCCAAGTTCTTGGTGCGAAACAAGTTTGCCAACCATTGATATTTTTGGTTTCGGCCGCGGTTTTGGCGCCTGATTATACGAAGTGGAAACCGTTGGACGATATGCACATGGTGCACCGCCTTGGAAATCAAGGTATTTGTTATCTATTTCTGTAATAAAACGACTGGGCGAATTATAAGTACGCTGGCCAAAAATAATGCGCGACATCGCATTAGATATAACACAACGACTGCGTGCACGTGTTATCGCAACATATGCCAACCTGCGCTCTTCTTCTGTTGCGCCTTCGGATACAGATTTATCGTTGGGGAATATACCTTCTTCCCACGCAGGTAAAAACACAGTGTCAAATTCCAAACCCTTGGCCGCGTGAATCGTCATAATACGAATACAATTATTTTCAACAGACGCATCGTCGTTGTCGTCTGCCATCATTAATGCCGCTTGTTCCAGAAATTCTGGTAATGTATCGTATTTGGAAATAACACTGCCAATTAATTCACGAATGTTCAGCAATCTGTCAGGCGCGTCCGCATCTTTGGATTCTGACCACATTTTAATATATCCTGATGCATCTAATAATTTCTTGGCAGCATCTTTGGCTGGCATCGACGCCCAATCAAAGTCAAACGCCGATAAAAAATCATTTGCTGCCGCACGCATTTTGGGCGACAAATCCGCATTGCGAAGACCGTCCATCAAATTAGTCCCGGCAGAACGCAATTTTTCAATCGCTTTGTCACCAAAACCACGCCGCGGCTTTGTAATAACACGCAAAAAAGAAATATCATCAAACGGATATACCAATAACCGCAAATACGCAATCACATCACGAATTTCCATACGGTCATAAAACTTGGTCGCGCCAATCAATTTATATGGCAAACCGCGCGATGCAAATTCTTCTTCAAATCCGCGCGACAAACTGCCTGCACGAATAAGAACAGCAAACTTGGAATAATCGTTTGTGCCGTCACGCAAAATCGCATCCGCAATAATTCGCACTTCATCCCGGTCCGTTGGCAATGTTAAAACATAAACCGGTTCACCGATATGCACACTGTCTGCGACATGCAAATCTTTACCCAATCTGTCCGCATTATGACGAATAAGAGAATTTGCCGCACCCAAAATATTTGAAGTACTGCGATAATTCGTTTCAAGTCGAATTATTTGCGCATCTGGGTATGTTTTATCAAAATTTAATATATGCTTTATTTCCGCACCGCGCCAAGAATATATAGACTGGTCATCGTCACCAACACAACATATATTTGGGCACTTTATGTCGCGCGTCAACATAGTTAAAAATTCCATTTGCGCATTATTTGTATCTTGAAATTCATCAACCAAAATATATTTAAACTGATTTTGATATCGCGACAAAACATCTGGGTTTTTATCGAACAAATCCAAGACCTTTAATATAATATCACCAAAATCAACCGCATTCAAACGCGCCAATTCCGCGTTATACGCATTAAATAATTTATCTTTATTTTTTAAAGCAACCAAGCCCCGGTCTTTGATTGCAGAAAATTCTTCAACATAATCCCCAGGCGTTTTTGTCGATGCTGTCAGTAAAGATTTTATAACCGCCTTTTGTTCGTCTTCGCCATAAATAATAAAGTCGGAACGCAACCCACAACGCGCAGCATTTGTACGTAATATACGCAAACAAATCGAATGAAATGTCCCACACCAAATATCAGAAGAATACCACGCACCATCAGATAAATCTGCCAGTCGCGACTTCATTTCATTTGCGGCCTTGTTCGTAAAAGTCAAGGCTAATACCTGCCAAGGTTGTGCCAAATGCTGATTTAAAATATATGCAACACGCGTAGTCAATACACGTGTTTTCCCAGTTCCTGCGCCAGACAATACCAACAATGGACCACTTGTTGTTTTAACAGCTTTTAATTGTTCTGGATTAAGATTTTCTAGCATTAAATTCACGCATACATTATAATACAATAAAACGTTATTATCAAGGACTGGAAAAAACACAATGAAACGAATAATTTGCTTTGACATTGAAACAACTGGTTTCGATTACCTGCGCGGTGACAGATGCATCGAAATTGGTGCCGTCGAAATATTGGATGGTAAAATTACCGATAATTCATTCCACGCATACATCAACCCCGAAGGTAAAATTATCCCACCCGATACATATATGGTTCATAAAATATCTAATGCGTTTTTGGAAGACAAACCAAAGATGAGTGAGGTTGCACCAAAATTCTTGGACTTTATTGGCGACAGTCCAATCGTCGCACACAACGGTATCGACTTTGACTTTCCATTCATAAATCACGAACTGGCCAAACTAAATCTGCCGCAAATTTCACGCGACAGACAAATCGATTCTATTGTTATTGCACGTAATCGTGTCTTTGGCCCCAAAAGTTATACACTGGACGCATTGGCAAAATGGTATGGCATTTCATTAACCGCACGTGCAGATGCGCATGGTGCTTTGATTGACTCGGAAATTTTGGCCAAAGTTTATATAGAATTGGAAAACACTGCGCCTGCTCCGGATATTTCTGAAATTATTGCCCAGCAACACAAAGCGATGTTGGCCCACCCGAAAATTGGCGCAGATTTTCCGTACAGAAAATTTGAACCATCAGCAGAAGAATTAGAAAAACATAATGCGTTTATGGAAAAAATTAACGGATAAAAAAATGCGGATTTAAAATCCGCATTTTTTTATTTTCTGACAACTGGACGCCAACCCTTTGTGTCGATATTTTGCAATTCAGGTGGCAATGTTGTCGTATCCAAAACGCGCCACGTTTGTGTACGACCAAACGGGCCGATTTTACCACGAACCTGTAATGCGTCTGCTGTTTCTTGCCAGATGACACTGGAATATACTTTACCAGATTTTGGATCCATTATTTTCCCATCTTCAAATCTGTTATCATCGTCTTCCCATTCCATCCCCCAAATAATATCCAAGCCAACCATTTTCGGCGCACCTTTTACCTTTTCTGCAACACGTGTCGGATTAGATACAGTTTCTGAAATTGTTCCATCCTGATTATACAATGCAACGATACGACCAGCCAATTCAACATCGTCTTCGTCCATATATTCATACAAATAAACAATCGACTTTGGCGAATTTGTTTCGTCATCAATCGTCTGATATGCACCGACATACGGCAACACAGCATAAGACGTTAACGGCAACAAATACAACAATAATGCTGACAATAAATTCTTTTTCATTTTTCTTTCCTTTTTTTCATATATCGGACACTTTTAGTATACATACCCAAAATCAAAAACAAAATAAAAAATGCGGTCAAAGCCGCATTTTTTATTTTGTTTTTTGTAAAACTGCTGTAAACGTCGCTTCGGCAACTTTCTTGCCCCCAACCATTGCGATACCATGGAATTTATAAAGACTCATCTTTGTTAACAACAACTCGACATGTAATTCAAGTTTATCCCCAGGCCGAACCATATGTGAAAACTTTATCTTTTCCATAGTAGTAAAATACCCCAGCATATCTTTACGTTCTTCATCACTTAAACGCTTGAACGCAACAAAGCAAGCGGTTTGCGCCAATGCTTCGACCTGTAATACACCAGGCATAATTGGATTGCCAGGGAAATGACCAGCACACCAAAATTCATTATCGCGGACATATTTTATACCAACTGCACTGGTGTCAGAATATTCGCGAATTTCATCAACCATACGCATATCGCCACGATGCGGAATAATTTTTTCTATTTCCGTTGTCTTAAACATTATTTTCTCCGATTTTATTTCTTTGAATTCTTGCGCAACCACGCATAATGACGCATAAATTCTGTACCTGGTCCTGCCGGATACCCCATATATGATTCGCCATCTGGAATATTCCGGAACACACCGCTGTTTGCACCAACGGACGCATTGTTTCCAATCTTGACCCCGTTTGCGACACCAACATGTCCACCCAACAACACACCGTCGCCAACAACAACACCACCAGCCAAACCAACACCGCTGGCCAAGAAACATTCACGACCGATAATAACACCATGCGCAATTTGACACAAGTTATCAACCTTGGTCCCATCACCAATCGTCGTATCTGTCATCGCACCACGATCAATGCAAGTGTTTGCACCAACTGACACACGTTCACCAATTACAACACGACCAACATGTGGGATGAATATGTTCTTGCCGTCTTGACGGGTATACCCAAAACCATCTTTCCCAATAACCGCATTTGCGTTTATAACACTGTCGGCACCAACTGTTGCATTTTCGATATGCGCGCCACTTTGCACAACCGTATTGTGCCCCAGCACAACGTTGCGACCAATAAACGCCCCAGGATAAATCTTGACCCCAGGTTCAATCACCGCACCACGTTCAATCGTCACAAATTGTCCAACGTAATTTGTTCGCTTTTTACGAAAAAATACGCCACGTTCAATAAAGGCATGCTTGCTGATACCAAAACGAGGTTTTTCACGATAAATTTCACCCAATATTTTTACGATATTTCCACGCGGACTGTTTGTAATTAATAATGTCGCGCCCTGGGGTGCGTGTTTCGCCATTTCAGGCTGAACCAAAATAACAGTCGCACGCGTATTTTCCAATACAGATATTGGTAAAATTTTAAAAGCGTTGCTGTTCTGTTCAGTTGAATAAAAAGCCAATTGTCCTGCACGTGCATCTGCAATCGGGGCAACCCCACGTACAGGTGCATTTGCATCACCGCGCAATTCCAGGCCAAATTTGGCCGCCAGCGCACCGGCTGTTGTTTTACTTGCCGCCGGCATAAACAAAGATTTTATAAAGTTCATCATAGCAACCCGATTATAAATCAAAAAAATTATATCTGCCACATTATTTTACAAGACGTGTTTTTTACTTGCGTTTTTACGAATCGCGTATATAATAAATTCTGTTCTTAAAAGTAATTTTTAAGGGCGGGGTTGAAAAACTCCGCCCTTTCCATAAGACATATAACAAACACAAAAGGAGTGGACAAATGTCTTTTGTATCTATGCCTCGTCAAGACTTGTTGTTGGCAATCGATTCTTTGGCCCAAGAAAAACAAATCGATCGTGAAATTGTTATCGAATCATTGGAAGCCGCAATCGCAAAAATCGCCAAACACAAATACGGCGAAGAATTTAATATCATCGCAAATATAGATCGTAAAAATGGCGCCATATATGTTAAACGCTTGTTCACAGTTATCGATTCTGTCGAAGCTGCTGGCGAAGAATATGACCCAAATACTATGCTAACTGTTGACCAGGCAAAAAAATACACAAAAACACCGTCCGTTGGCGACGTTGTAGAAGACCCACTGCCAGAACCAGAATTTGGTCGTATGGCGTTCCAAACCGCACGACAAATGATGACCGCACGCGTTCGTGATGCTGAAAAAGGTCGTCAATACGAAGAATTTAAAGACGAAATCGGCGACATCGTCAGTGGCGTTGTTAAACGTATCGAATTTGGTAATGTTTTTGTAGACATCAACGGCAAAGCCGAAGGATATATAAAAAATACAGAACTTATCCCAGGCGAAAGATTAACTGTTGGTGACCGCGTTCGCGCACTGATTATGGACGTTGCACGTTCTAATACCGGGCCACAAATATTTTTAACCAGAACACATCCTATGTTTATGGAAAAATTATTTGTACAAGAAGTTCCTGAAATTTACGAAGGTATTATTAAAATCAAATCCGTTGCACGCGCGCCAGGTTCACATGCAAAAATCGCCGTCGAAACACAAGACCCTTCAATTGACGCAGTTGGTATGACAGTCGGTATCAAAGGTACACGAATCCAACCTGTTATCAACGAATGTCATGGCGAAAAAATTGACGTTATCTTGTATTCCGAAGACCCTGCGGTATTCATTGTTAACGCAATGCAGCCTGCCAAGGTCGCAAAAATTATCGTCGACGAAGATACACGCAGCGCAGCAGTCGTAGTTAACGATGACCAACAATCTTTGGCAATCGGCCGTCGTGGTCAAAACGTTCGCTTGGCTTCACAATTAACCGGATGGAATATCGATGTTATGAACGAAGCAGAAGAACAAGAAAAACGCGCAAAAGAATTTAAAGAAAAAACAGAACTGTTTATCGGTGGTCTGGACGTTGATGAAATGATTGCACAATTGCTGATTACAGAAGGCTTCCGCACAATCGAAGAAATTGCTTTCGTCGATATCAAAGAATTGGAAAGCATCGAAGGATTTAATCCAGAATTGGCCGCAGAATTACAAAAACGCGCCAAAGACCATTTGAAAAAAATTGAACAAGACTATATCAACCAAGGTCACGAATTAGGTATGACTGACGATTTGTTGAACTTTGACTTTATCAAACGCCCAACTATTATGAAATTGGGGGCGGCTGGGATAAAATCACTGGAAGATTTGGCCGATTTGTCCACAGATGAATTGGTTGAAATCTTGGGTGAAGACACAATGTCAAATCGTTTGGCTGGTCGCGTAATTATGAAAGCACGCGAAATCGCATACGATATAAAAATAGAAAACGAACAATAAAAAAATCAAACGGGGTGCATATATGGCAACATTGACACTTGGAAAATCTGTGACAACTGATGCGGTACGCAGCAAAAAAGGCGACGCGGTGTTCGTTGAACGCCGTCGCCGCGTTGTCGCACCGGGCAACAAAGAACTGCGCGATGAACCAACTGCACCAGTGGCACAAAAAAATGCTGCTGATGAAAAACTGCGCGCTGTGCTGGCTGCGGCAAAAGCACGCGAAGAAGAACGCAAAAAACGCGAAGCCGAAGAAGAAGCTGCACGTGCTGCACGCGCTGCTGAAATCGAACGCGAAACACGCGAATACGAACAAGTAAAATCACAATTGGCGGCACGTGAAAACGCTGTGACAGAATCAGAAGCCGTTGAAGAAACGCCCGTGGTACACACAAAAAGCACCCCACAACAAAAGGTTTTTGCAAATAACGCACCAGTTGGCGGAAACCGTAAAAAACGCGACAATGACGACGATGAACGCGGTTCCAGATTTAATAATTCTAAAAAAGATTTTAAAAAGTCTGGAAAAATCCACTTGCGCGATATTGTTATCGGCGATGGTGATGACGAAGATGAAATCGGATTGCGTGGCGCAAATCGTCGCAGATCAGAAGCTTCGTTAAAACGCTTTCGCGAAAAAGCACGCGCGGTATTTTCTGCACCACAGAAAGTCGAACATATTGTCACACTGGGCGACACAATTACCGTCAAAGATTTGGCTGCTGCAATGGCGGAAAAAGTCGGTAATGTTATAAAAAAACTGATGGAAATGGGTATGATGGCTTCGGTTAATCAGTCTATTGATGCCGACACAGCTGAACTGGTTGCCAGCGAATTTGGCGCAACTGTAAAACGCGTCGACGTCAAACCGTATGCAGACCAACTGGATCGCGAACCAAACCCAGAAAATATGACTGCGCGCGCACCCGTTGTGACGGTTGTTGGGCACGTAGACCATGGAAAAACTTCTTTGCTGGACGCGTTCCGCAACGCAAATGTTGCAGCTGGCGAAGCCGGCGGTATTACCCAGCATGTTTCTTCTTATGAAGTAAAAACACAATCTGGGCAAATGATTACTTTCTTGGACACACCAGGTCACGAAACATTTACTGCAATGCGCGCACGTGGCGCACAAATGGCCGATATTGTTGTTCTGGTTGTTGCTGCAAATGATTCTATTATGCCGCAAACAATCGAAGCAATTAATCACATCCGCGCAGCCAAGGTTCCTTTTATTGTTGCAATCAATAAAATCGACCTGCCTGAAGCAAACGCAATGCGCGTAAAAACAGACTTGCTGCAACAAGAAGTCCAAGTCGAAGAAATGGGTGGCGATGTTCAGTGCGTCGAAATTTCTGCAACGAAAAAAATCGGTTTGGATAAATTGGAAGAAGCGATTTTATTGCAAGCTGAAATGATGGAATTAAAAGCTGACGCGCAAATGCCTGCGGTTGCATACGTCGTCGAAGCAAAACAAGAAAAAGGATTGGGTGCGGTTGCAACTGTATTAATGCGCCAAGGCACATTAAAAATTGGCGACGTGTTCGTTGTTGGCGAAACTTTTGGTCGTGTTCGCGGTCTGATAAATTCAAATGGCGAACGCGTAAAATCTGTACGCCCGGGTCAGCCAACTGTTGTGTTGGGGTTGAACAGCGTTCCAAATGCTGGCGACGAATTACGTGTTATGGAAACCGAAGCACAAACACGCGAAGTGGCAGATTATCGCGTACAGAAAAACAAAGACAAAGCAAATGCGGTTAAACGTTCATCTTTGGAAGAATTGTTTGCAAAACGCGATGACAATAAAAAACTTATTTTGCCTGTTATATTGCGCGCAGACGTTCAAGGTTCTGTCGAAGCCATTTCTGATATGGTCAAAGAAATCCAAACAGATAAAGTTGGGGTTGAAATACTGTCTTCTGGGGTTGGTCAGATTACCGAAGGCGACATTCGTTTGGCGACTGCATCTGGGGCTGTAATTATTGCGTTTAACGTTCGTGCAGATGCAACTGTTCGCGATATGGCGCGCGGTAATGGTGTCGACATCAGATACCACAGCGTTGTATATCGCATTACAGATGAAATCAAAGAAATCTTGTCTGGGAAATTGGCACCTGAAAAACGCGAAACATTTATCGGATACGCAGATGTTATTGCCCTGTTTACAGTTGGCAAAGGCGTTCGCGTTGCAGGTTGCCGTATGACCGAAGGCACAATTAAGAAAGATGCTTTTGTTCGCTTGTTGCGCAACAATGTTGTTATTTATGATGGCAAGATTGGGCAATTACGCCGCGAAAAGAACGAAGTAAAAGAAGTATCTGGTGGCGTTGAATTCGGTATGTCTTTTGACAAGTATAATGACTTGAAAGAAGGCGACCGCGTTGAATGCTATGAAGTCGAAGAAGTTCGCGCACAAATATAAAAAACGCCCGATTGGGCGTTTTATTTTTTTACAGATTACTGCCCATCTATGGGTTGGCAACCATAGTCAAAATCGTTCAATGTTCTTGCACTACCGACAATATCAATTGCGTGAACACCCACATAACCAAGTCGTGCATTTGTAAAACTGGATGAACCGCTTTTTGATTCGTCACAATAATAAACAGGTATGCTGCAACAAACAGATAAATAGCCACTTGCACCACCTTGGCTAATAGGTCTGTTTACAACACATCTTTTATCTGTTTCTGAACAGTCTATAATGGTATTTGATTCGTTGAAATCAACTGTAAAACCTTGATTTTTCAAATCTCTTACGTGGGATGATTGAAATCCTACACAATTAAGAAATGCGTTGTGTTTCATTAAATCCTGTGCACATTGTGAATGTTTTTCAAATGTTTTTTCTACTAATTGCATAGCTGCACCTTCAAGAATCCAAGAAACAGTCTTTATATCTTCTTTTTTACACTCCGAAGTTGATGGCGAAAATATTTTACCTTCACCGTATTCCAGTAAAACATTGAAATAATGCATCCAAGCATAATTTAGCAATTTTTCACACAATGCTCTTATTGCTTTTTCGTCCATTTTATCGTGCCTATAATCCAATATTTCTGATCTTAAATTAGTATCCCTTATCGAAACCGAAACGCAATATGCGTTTTGTAAAAACATTAAACCAAATAAAACTGATAAAAACTTTTTCATTTTAACACCCCCTCGCAATGTTCAGATTGTCTAATCATATCTTTCGCTTTGTTTATCATTGTGATATTTAAACCCATACCAACTACACCAGTTGCAACATTAACACCACTTATTACATTTGCCGTGGTATTTAGTGCCTTTTCTTTGTTTGGGTCAACCTTATCACTGTTTGCCGTTGCACTGACTACAACCCCAGCGGTTCCAATTGCTGCGCCAGCTATACTTGTTCCCATTGTTGCGCTCATTAAATTTTCTATTTTCTCAATATTTTTAACATCTAAATTGCCGCACCATGTGGAAACGTCATTTAATTTCTTTACAATTGGATTTTCTATTGGATTTACACCAGCCAGTTGTAATTCTTTGCTTATCTCTGTACCGGATTTAACAGCTTGGTTGCACGCTTGGATTTGTTGAATCAATTCAGATTTATCGCGATTTACACCCGCAATAATAGCAGATGCAATATTGGTCGCAACATTACCAGCCATTAAACCAGTTCGCCAATTACCCAAAGATTTTGCTTTTTTTTCTTTTGGTTTTAAACTGTCAAGTTTTTCTTTTATTTGAGCAAAATTTTTTATTGTTTTTATCAAATTTTCATCAGACATCTTTGCAATTGTTTCTGCATCACAAGCACCCAAAGCACAGATTTCATTCCATAGTTCATCTATTTCTGCATCAACTTTACTTTTCGCAATACCAACCGCCAACGCACCACCACTGGCTGCGGCGCCTATTGTGTTAACCGCGGTATTTGCCTTTGCAACGCCAGAAACAGAAGATATAGAATCCGATATATTTGAACATACCGATTGTATAGCGCTGTAATAAGATTCTGCACGACTAATAATATCGTCATTAGAATCCGCACCAAAACATTGGGAAAAACATAATCCCCCAATCACTAAAGACACGCCTATTTTTCTTAACATACTTTTTGCCTCCTTATTTTATCAAATTTTTATTTCTTTCTGACTTGCCGTTTATAATTGCGTTTCCAACGGCACCACCGGCTGCGCCAACACCAGCCAAAACAACAGATGGCATAAAGCACATAAGTAAGAAACCGACAAATGCCCCTTTCATTTCCCCCAATCCCCAAATAAAAAAACCACCGAATAAATTCAAGTGGTTGGAGGTTAGAAACTACAATACGGTATAGCGGGCTTATTCAATGTATTCGCCGCCCTCCAACCCAAAGTTGGAGTTATTACTCGTGACCGAGTACCGCATTCAGGAGTTTCTACGCCCCAATATCAGAACACCTGATATCAATTTGCATTTTATCATATTATATTGATTGCATAAAGCAAAAAAACGCCCGATTGGGCGTTTTTTGTGTAATTATGCGTTGCACCTGCCATTCTGCCTTGTTACCCCTGCCTGTTCTTTCCTGTCATTTCCGCCTTTCTTCTTTTTGTCATCTTGGGGTTGAACCGCACAATGACGGGTTATGTTTTTAAGTTTATTTTTCTTAAAAAAAGATTTTATAAAAATAAAAAAAGCAGGATAGACCTGGATCCTGGGGTCAAGCCCCAGGATGACGAAAGAGAGTAAGTTCGTTTTTCTTAAAAAGGTTTTTATAAAAATAAAAAAGGAAATATAACCTGGATCCTGGGGTCAAGCCCCAGGATGACGAAGAAGAAGGGGACCCGAAAAGCCCCAGGATGACGAAGAAGAAGGACCTGAAAAAAACAGGATGACAAAAGTTTTTGGTAAAAATTAAACCGCCCCGGTAATGCAACGGAACTTTTTGTCGTCGGTTTTTTATAAAAATATGACAGAAAACAATGTGGTTTGTTTGCCGACAGGGTTAAATTTTTCTTGATTTCCTGTATTTGACAGGGTATTATTGTGGCACGCACTTTGTGCGAAGAACACAACCATTCTGCATTTTTGTGTCCAGATATGTTCTGGTCTGACCGCAGATGGCGAGGATAATAACACAAAACAAAGGATAAAATCATGGCATTGCCAACCTTTACAATGAAACAGTTGATGGAAGCAAGTGTACATTTTGGTCACCATACACGTCGCTGGAATCCATTGATGACACCATATGTTTATGGCGTTAAAGACAAAATTCATATCATCAATTTGAATAAAACTGCACCATTGTTGTATCGTTCTTTGGTTGCATTGGAAACAATTGCTGCCGCTGGCGGTAAAGTATTGTTCGTTGCAACAAAGCATCAAGCAAAAGATATTGTTAAAGATGCTGCTGAACGTTGTGGGCAGTTCTATGTTAATAACCGCTGGTTGGGTGGTATGTTGACAAACTGGACAACAGTTTCACAGTCTATCCGTCGTTTGAAAAAAATGGAAGCGGATATTGAAAACGCTGAAAAATTGGGTCTGACCAAGAAAGAAGTCGGTGTTATGACCAAAGAAGTTGAAAAACTGCGCGGCGTTTTTGGTGGTATTATGGAAATGCATGGCGTTCCACAGGCGATGGTTGTTATCGATGTGCCACGTGAAATGAATGCTGTTCGTGAAGCGAAGAATTTGGATATTCCAACAATCGCAATTTGCGACACAAATGCAAATCCAGAAATCGTTGATTATCCAGTCCCAGGTAATGATGACGCTGCACGCGCGACACAGTTGTATTGCGACTTGTTCGTAGATGCAATTTTGTCCGGTATAGAAAAGCGTTTGGGCGGTGCTGCTGGCAAGAAAGTTGAATCTGAAAATTTGGCTGATGCGGCAGACGAACTGGAAGACGAAATCAAAGAAAAAGAAGCAAAAGCAAAATCAAAAACAACCGCTGCACGTGCAGAACGTCGCGGTAAATTGGCTGAAAAGGCTGATAAATAATTTTGATTATTGTGTGTTATAGTGCAGGGGAATAAAACCCTGCACACATAAGTTTATTTTAACGATGGGAGAAAAATACAATGGCAGAAATTACAGCAAAATTAATCCAAGAACTGCGTGAAAAAACAGCGGCAGGTATGATGGATTGTAAAAAAGCCTTGATGGAAAATGATGGTGATATTCAGGCTGCTGCCGACTGGTTGCGCCAGAAAGGTATTGTAAAAGCTGCGTCCAAGGCTGGTCGTGTTGCTGCGTCTGGGTTGGTCACAGTTGTAAAATGCGACAATATGGGATGTGTTGTTGAATTGAATGCAGAAACTGACTTTGTTGCGAAAAACGACAAATTCCAGAAATTGGTTTCAGATGTTGCAAACAAAGCTGTTGAATTGGGCGGTGATTTTGATGCGACAATGAATGCAGTAAAAGATGATATTGCTGCAACAATCGCAACAATCGGCGAAAATATGAATCTGCGCCGTATTGCAACAGTAAAAGGTGATAAAATCTTTACATATATTCACAACGCTTTGGTTCCAGGAATGGGGCAAATTGGTGTTGCGGTTGCAATTAATGGAACAGACCCAAAAATTGATGAAATTGGTTCTAAAATCGCAATGCATATTGCTGCAAATAAACCAGAATTTATGACAATTGCTGATGTTGATCCAGTTGCAGTTGAACGCGAAAAGAAAGTGTTCATCGAATCGGGTGCAACAGCTGGTAAACCAGAAAACATTGTTGAAAAAATGGTTGAAGGCCGTATCAAAAAATACTATGGCGAAAGTGTTCTGGAAGAACAGCCATTCGTTATGGACCCAAGCAAGACAGTTAAAGAAGTTATTGCAGAAGCTAATGGTAAATTGGCTGGTTTTGCGTATTTCGTACTGGGTGAAGGTATTGAAAAACGCGAAGACAATTTGGCCGATGAAGTTGCAAAAATGTTGGCTTAAAACGTTAATAAAAAAATCCCCCGATTGGGGGATTTTTTTTCAAGAAAAAAGAACTTACTCACCTTTGTCATCCTGGGGCTTGACCCCAGGATCCAGGTCTATCCTGCTTTTTTTATTTTTACAAAATCTTTTTTTAAAAAAACAAACTTAAAAACTCCCCCTTGTCATCCTGGGGCTTGACCCCAGGATCCATCCACTTCGTCATCCTGGGGCTTGACCCCAGGACCCAGGTGAATTTTTCTTTTTTATTTTTATAAACCCCTTTTCAAGAAAAAAGAACTTAAAAACTCCCACACACAGGGGGGGAAGTAAAAAGGATTAATAACCTGGATCCTGGGGGAATTCACCCACAAAAATATTTTATTTTTGTGGGGCCCGAAAAGCCCCAGGATGACGGAAGAAGAAGTGGGGCCCGAAAAGCCCCAGGATGACAGAAAGAAGAACAGGCAGGGGGAATAAAGTGTAGTGACCTGTATC
>JAZNGD010000060.1:0-8501 GCA_045576255.1 Candidatus Enterousia sp. | reverse complement strand
TCCTGCATTTTTATTTTTATAAAAACCTTTTTTTAAGAAAAAAGAACTTACTCTCTTTCCGTCCCCCCCCAGCCAGTTCTTCTTCCACTTTCTTCTTTCTGTCATTCCCACGAAGGTGGAAATACGGTCTAATAAATTATGAAAAATTCACCTGGATCCTGGGGTCAAGCCCCAGGATGACGAAGAAGATGTGGGGGCCGAAAAGCCCCAGGATGACGAGTTGTGTTTTTAAGTTTATTTTTTTGAACATTCCCACTTAAAAATTTTTTGTAAAAAAAATTTGTCATTCTGTGGCTAGACCACAGAACCCAGGTAAATGTGTGCAACGCGCACACAAATAAAAAAGAAAAATGACCTGGATCATGGGGTCAAGCCCCAGGATGACGGAAGTGCGTAAGTTTGTTTTTCTTAAAAAAGATTTTATAAAAATAAAAAAAGCATGATAAACCTGGATCCTGGGGTCAAGTCCCAGGATGACGAAGATGAAAAAACTGGGAGGAAGATAAGGCATAATGACCTGGATCCTGGGGTCAAGCCCCAGGATGACAAAGTGGATGTAGGGGCCGAAAAGCCCCAGGATGACGAAGAGGATGGAGCCTGGGGGCGGCCCCCGTTTTATCGCTGTCTTTCAAATTTGTTCTTCGTTTTTTGGGATAATGCCGCCTTTTGAACACAGAACACCAAATCTGCGACAGTCATACTTCTGAACTGGGGAAAAACGTTGTCTATTACACTGCCAGCAGGTAAATTAAACGCAATTTCAAGTTTATTAGAAATTTCCAAGACATCAAGTGAATCAAGTAATAAATGCAAACCCAAATACGAATTCAAGGAAACATTATCGATGTCCAACTGTTCTTGTATTACTTCAAGCACTTTCTTTTTATACATATTTTTCAGACCTTTTTATATTCAATACGGTTTTTAACGCATCCGTTCAACAAATTTGTGGAAATTTTCTGCGATTTTACAATTTGTTTTCGCACATATTGTTTGAATATCTGTTTTTTTGTTTTTCTGTACTTTGTCGCACTTTTGACCAGATAAACCGCAATATACCCCATCGCGATTTAATTCCGCGAAAGACATTGGCCCTGACGCCAAAGCCGCCGGTTTGCCAGCAGAATTTCTTTGTGCAACGCGCGCAGAACGCAACAACAAAGATTGGGTTTCAATGTCACGAATGAAATCAGAAACCGTCATCTTTTTGTTCTTGATATTGCTGACCAGCCAATCACGACTGGCAGAAGTGAATTTCAAAGTACACATATATTCAATTTCTTGCAAAATCTTTTCAATGTCTTTGTCGGACAAGGTCACCCCAGAATCCATCCCCCAACCAAACGATGTATCGTATGACACTTTGGTATTGCAGACATTTTCAATTGCATATTTAACAATCACATCCATTTTTTTACCTTTTGCTTGCTAATAGCAAATCATAACAAGCATTTGTACAAAATCAAGAAAAATCCCCCATTTCGGGGGATTTTTTTCAAAGGCTTACTTTTTTTCAGAAAAATCTGCGTCGACTGTACCGTCTTGGTTTTTCTTTTCGTCGGTACCGGCGGCTTGTTCGGCCTGGGCCGCTTTGTATACAGCTTCGCCCAATTTCATTGCGCGTTCAGACAATGCATCTGTTTTTTCTTTCAAAGATTGGGCGGTCGCATCAGCCTTGGCCAATTCATCGCTTAAAGCTTGTTTGGCTTCTTCGATAGATTTCTTTTCGTCTTCGCTGATTTTATCGCCATGTTCTTTCAAAGATTTTTCAATGCTGAATATCGCGGTTTCTGCGGTATTTTTTGCTTCGACCAATTCGCGTTTCAATTTATCAGCTTCGGCATTGGCAGCGGCTTCGTCAACCATACGTTTAATTTCGTCTTCACTTAAACCACCATCAGATTTAATGGAAATAGCCTGTTCTTTGCCGGTGCCTTTGTCTTTGGCAGATACGTGTACAATACCATTCGCATCAATATCAAACGATACTTCGATTTGTGGCATACCACGTGGCGCAGGCGCAATGCCTTCCAGATTAAATTGACCCAACAATTTATTATCTGCCGCCATATCACGTTCGCCTTGGAATACGCGAATTGTCACAGCAGACTGATTGTCTTCGGCAGTACTGAAAACCTGAGACTTTTTAGTTGGGATTGTTGTATTTCTGTCAATCAAGCGCGTGAATACGCCGCCCAATGTTTCAATTCCCAATGATAATGGGGTGACGTCCAACAATAATACATCTTTGACATCGCCTTTTAAAACACCGCCTTGAATCGCAGCACCCATACCAACAACTTCGTCTGGGTTTACGCCCTTGTGTGGTTCGCGACCAAAGAATTCTTTGACCGTTTCTGCAACTTTTGGCATACGGGTTTGACCACCAACCAAGATAACTTCGTTGATTTGCGATTTTTCCAAACCTGCGTCTTTCAATGCCTTTTTGCATGGTTCAATTGTGCGTTCAATCAAGTCCGCAACCAAAGATTCCAATTTCGCACGTGTCAATGTTGTGTTAAAATGCTTTGGCCCCGTTGCATCGGCTGTCAAATAAGGCAGATTGATATCTGTTGATGTTTTAGATGATAATTCAATTTTTGCTTTTTCTGCTGCTTCTTTCAAACGCTGTAACGCCAATTTGTCGCCAGATAAATCAATACCAGATTGCGCTTTGAATTCCGCAATCAAGTGTTCCAAAATGCGCGCGTCAAAGTCAGAACCACCCAATGCAGTGTCGCCATTGGTTGATTTAACTTCGAATACACCGTCAACAATTTCCAAAATAGATACGTCAAATGTACCACCACCCAAGTCATATACTGCGATTGTGCCGTCTTTGCCTTTGTCCAAGCCGTACGCCAATGCCGCAGCAGTTGGTTCATTTACAATACGCAATACATTCAAGCCAGCAATACGACCAGCATCTTTGGTTGCTTGACGTTGAGAATCATTAAAATACGCAGGAACAGTAATGACAGCATCTGTGACTGTTTCGCCCAGATAATTTTCCGCATCTTTCTTTAATTTCGCCAAAATCATTGCAGAAATCTGAGATGGCGCATATTTCTTGCCGTCCATTTCAACCCACGCATCACCGTTGTCGCCAGCGACAATTTTATATGGAACGCGTGCAGCAATTTCACGCACAGCAGGACTGTCAAAACGCAGACCCATTAAACGTTTGATTTCATAAATTGTGTTTTCTGGATTTGTGACAGCCTGATTCTTGGCGGTAATGCCAACCAACTGTTCGCCACCAGATGTCAAAGCAACAACAGAAGGTGTCGTACGTTGCCCTTCGGAATTTTCGATAATTTTTGGATCAGAACCATCCATAAATGCCATAGCTGAATTTGTTGTACCCAGGTCAATACCTAATACTTTTCCCATATTTTAACTCCTTGAAAAAAAATTACTTAACTTCCATATAGTTATACTAAAAATCTTTTCAAGGGGCAACAGACATATTTTCTTATAAATTTTTGTTTATTTCAATAAATCGCCCGATTTTATATATTCTGGCGTTTTTTTATCCAATTTTTGACGCGCAATTTTTGCATATTTTTTGGCTTTGTCTGGGTGTCCAGTCATATTGTAATATTCGGCCATCGCCCACGCATCAAGACCGGCATTGTCTTCGCCGTACGCACGCGCCAAAACCCAATACGTCAGTGGCGCAGGCTGGACCAACAAGGAACGCTTGCATAATTCAATCGCGCGCGCAGTGTCGCCAGGCTTGGCACGCGCAGTCAAAACCAATGCCAGCGCAGTTTCAATCTGTGGCGATTTATCTGTTAAATTTAATGCGTATTCGTATGCCTGGACACTGTCATCATAATGACCAAACTGATATTCAATATCGCCCAATAATTCATAAAAATATGGATTTTCTGGCTGTCTGGATATAAGCGTTTGGGTGCCAACTTTTGCGCCATCCAGATTTCCACCACGCATATTCGCAATTGCACGCGCATACAGCGCAGCGTCCGATTTATCTGAATACGGGTATTTTTCTAAAACCGATTTCGCAGGTTCAAGATAGCCGACCAACTTGGCACGCACAAGTTCATACCGTTTTGCGCGCGATTCTTCTGTTTTTTTATCGACAATATAACCAATGTCAATTTCTTGCAGTTGCATTTTTACATTGCTTAATCTTTCGTCAGTTAATGGGTGGTTTATACGATTTGGATTAATCTTGGATTCTAATACGCCTGTCATATCTTTCATTTGTTCTAAGACTGTTATAAAACCATTTGGATTTTGCTTTGCGCGCACCATCAAATCAACCCCCATACTGTCAGCAATGCGTTCTTCATCACGCGTAAATGCCAACATAGACTGTTGCGCAACGCCGCCTGCCCCAGCCAGTACCCCTGCCCCCAGACTGGGGTTTCCGCCAGCAACCATCAACCCAACCCCCAAAGCTTGGATTAACATTGTGCGCTTGATTTCTGCACTTAACCTGTCTGCCATTTGTGCAGTATGACCGCCCAGCATATGCCCCATTTCGTGCGCAACAACAGATTGAAACGCACTGGGGTTTTTGATTTGGCGCAATAGACCTGTGTAAACATAAACATCTTCACCGCCAGAAACAAACGCATTAAAATCGTCGTCATTAATAATGTGTATCTTTAAGCGACCATCCGGAATTTTGGCTGCGTCCGCCAAAGGCTGAATTAATTCAGTCAGAATCTTTTCTGTTTCTGTATCGTGAATTAACGAAGCTGCGTTCAATGGCGCACATAACAAACACGAAAAAATAAATAACAATATTTTACGCACCCTGGATAACCCCACGATTAAAGATAAATATCAAATCATCTGTCCAACTGTCCATATCATTATCACGCGCAGCACGTGATGCCAATTTGAATAAATCCCTGTGTTCGCGATAATCAACAAAATGATAGTGCATCCAACCACTTTGACGCGTACCCAGCAATTCGCCAACACCACGCATCATCAAGTCTTGTTCCGCAATAACAAAGCCGTCATCTGTTTCACATAACACATCCAATCGCTTTATTCCGTCTTCGCTTAGATTAAAACCAAACAACAACAGGCAATACGACTGCACATTGCCACGCCCAACACGACCGCGCAACTGATGCAAAGCCGCCAAACCAAACCGTTCTGCGTTTTCAATAACAATAATTGACGCACGTGGAACATCAATACCGACTTCGATAACGGTTGTCGCAACCAATAATTTCATATCAGAGTTATCGTCTGCGAATTTAGCCATAATTTCATCGCGCGATTTTTTATCCATCTGGCCATGAACCAGACCCGCGGTCGGGAAATATTCACGCAACATATCATATCGTTGCTGTGCCGCACCGGCAACACTTTCGCCATCTTCGTCATCGACCAATGGGCAAACCCAGAAAACCTTGGCACCGGCATCAATTTGCATTTTAAGACGCGCAACCAATTCGTTTATTCGCGAAACCGGCAATTTGGTTGTCTTGATAGGTTTACGCCCTGCTGGCTTTTGATTGATAATAGACACATCCATATCGCCATATATCGTCATAGACAATGTACGCGGAATTGGAGTCGCAGACAATGCCAACAAATCAGGATTTGTACCCTTGGCACGCAAAGCTTCGCGTTGAGCAACACCAAACCTGTGCTGTTCATCAATAACAACCAAGCCCAAATCTTTGTATTCAACATCGCTGGAAAATAATGCGTGTGTGCCGACAACAATCTTGGTTCGCCCCGATTTTAATGATATTAATTTTTCACGACGCAGTACGCCTTTGTCGCGCCCAGTCAAAATATCACAAACAATTCCAATTTTATCGCATAATGGCTTTAATTTTGCATAATGCTGCTGTGCCAATGTGTCCGTCGGTGCCAAGAACGCCGTCTGGGCGCCAGATTCTGTCATTTTAATCGCCGCCGCGGTCGCAACAATTGTTTTTCCACTGCCAACATCACCTTGGACCAAGCGCATCATCGGAACGTTTTTCTGCATATCTTCAAAAATTTCTTCACAAGTACGCGATTGCGCGTCTGTCATTTCAAACGGAATAGCAGACCAAAATTTTTCCATCAAATTATATTTTTGCGGCCTGACAGTACGATGATAACGCACATCACTGCGACGCAAACGACTGATGACAATCGCAGACTGATGCGCCAACAGTTCACAATAAGCCAGCTTGGCCATATATGTCGAATTCGGCGCCAAATCATCGTCAGATGATGGAAAATGAATATGCTGCAACGCGTCAAAAAATTCCAAAATGCGCGCTTCTGTTTCATCGCGCAATTTTTCAGGCAATAACGTAAAAATCTGATCGCGGACATTTGTAAAGACTTTTTGTGTCAAACCTTCGCCAGCAGGATACACAGCCTGAACCGATGGAATTTTTGATGCGTTTTGCATTTCTTCTATGAAATCAGGATGGTTTATCGTAGGGCGCGATGTGTTTAATTCCAACTTGCCAGAAATCATTCGCCAATCACCAATCGGCAACTTTTTCAGCCAATAATCCAGATAATTTACATTAAAGAACTGTAAAACAACCGTATTGCCCATTTTGTCGTTGCAAATAATCTGGGTCGGACGACGACGCCCACGAAAAACACCGCCGCTTTTATGCGATTTTACCAACAACGGAATCGTGACAGTCGAACCCAAATTCGCGTCACGTATATTTTCTGTAATGCCGCGCGCGCGAACATAGGACGGACGGTGTAATAAAAAATCCAACACACGTCGCCCACCCAACAAATCTTCAAAGCGCGCAGCCAACACAGGCCCAACGCCTTTGATAAACTGTAAATCAGTGTTTAAAAAATCAAACAGTTCTTTCTTCATATATATAAAATTTAATGAAAAAAGCACATTTATTCAATATTTATTTTAACTTGTTGATAACGATAAAAAAATCAATCACTAAGCACTTGAAAATTAAAAATCGCTTTGCTAGACTGCGGGCGAAGAAAAAGGATAAAAAATGTACATACTTGCTTTAAATTGCGGTTCGTCTTCCCTGAAATATCAGGTGTTTGATGCCGAATCAAAAAGTGCTGTGGTTGGCGGTAATGTTGAAAAAATCGGATTGGAAGATTCTTTCTTGACCCAAAAATACCCAGATGGCACAAAACAAAAAAAAGTTGTCCCAATGAAAAATCATGACGAAGCTTTGAATAACGTTTTGTTAATGTTGCGCGAAGCTTCTATTGACTTGAACGAAATCAAAGGTGTTGGTCATCGCGTTGTTATGGGTGGCGATAAATTTGCTTCTTCTGTTGAAATCACAGACGATGTTATCAAGGCAATCGACAAATTGTCACCATTGGCACCATTGCACAACCCACCTGCATTGCGCGGAATTATGACCGCACAACAGTTGTTGCCAAACGCAAAACAAGTTGCTGTGTTTGATACTGCGTTCCATCAGACAATGCCACCTAAATCTTATCATTATGCGGTTCCACGTGCGTGGTACAAAGAATTGGGCGTACGTCGATATGGATTCCATGGAACAAGCCATTTGTATGTTTCAAAACGTGCGGCAAAAATGTTGGGCAAACCTGCTGATAAATGCAATTTGATTACTGCACATATTGGTTCTGGGGCTTCTATTGCGGCAATACGTAACGGGGTTGGCGTAGATACTTCTTTGGGTATGACCCCATTGGCTGGTTTGATTATGGGTACACGCCCAGGTGACTTGGATCCAGGTGTTGTTCTGTACGTAATGGAACAGTTGAAATTAACACCTGCACAGATGCAAACACATTTAAGCAAAGATTCTGGTATCAAAGGTATTACAGAATGTTATGCAGACCGTCGTGATGTCGAAGAAAACAAAGACACAAACGATGCATGCCGTTTGGCAATCGATATGGAAGTTCAAACAGTGAAAAAATATATCGGCGCATTTATGGCAGAACTGGGCGATGTTGACGCACTGGTATTCACAGCAGGCGTTGGTGAAAACGATGAATATCTGCGTGAATTGTTCTGTTCTGGTATGGAAAACTTGGGCATTAAATTAGACAAAGCGAAAAATGCAAAAACATTGGCGCGCTTGGGTGCTGAAGAAACAGAAATCAGCACACCAGACAGTCGTGTTAAAATCTTTATGATTCCAACAAACGAAGAATTGGTTATCGTTGAAGATACTTTGGCTATTATGAACGGAAAATATAATCCAAATCATTTGTTGATGGATTACAGTTTTTCTCGCCAAAAATAAATAACACCCCGTTTGGGGTGTTATTTTTTACGTTCATAACCAGATTTGTTATATATAAAACGAAACTAAATTTACAGAATACCTGCAACTAACAGTTCCCCTTGAACTTGCAACGGTTTGTAAATGGGTGGGTTCAAGAATCAATCTGTTGGTCCAGGTAATGCTGATATATTTCTGCGAATTGGATTGGGGTTATGTTGGCTGTGCGAATTATTTTTACCAACGTATCCCCAGATAGCCATCTTGATTGACCGTATTTTGAAATACGTTTGC
>JAZNGD010000059.1:0-28261 GCA_045576255.1 Candidatus Enterousia sp. | reverse complement strand
CAATGCCATCCGCGCGATGTGCCCGACCCCAGGGTCTGGGTTATGTTGATTGATTTGCGTGCCGGCAGGCGGAAAAATTCCGTTGGTTGGGAATATTGGGCGTGCAGCATTATAAATGGCACCCATTTGACCGGGGCGGGAATTAAAAATCCGTCGTCCACACCCCAGCCAAAATTAATTGCAACCTGGTTTTCGTATCCGTTGAAAAAAGGGTTTGTATCTGCGTGGGCAATCGCCGGAACAGATAAAGCGCACAGCGCACATAAGATTTTTTTCATAACGCGTATGGTACCATAAATAAGTGTGGGTCGCAATAGTATTTTATTATAAAATATAATTATTGTAAATATGAATAAAATCTGAATGTTTCTTTTTCTTGCTTTTGAAAAAAATGTTGATATAATGCGGGGCATTGGCAGCGTAGCTCAGTGGTAGAGCAGAGGAATCATAATCCTTTGGTCGGGGGTCCGAATCCCTCCGCTGCTACCAGAATAAACAAACGACCCGATGGGTCGTTTTTTTATTCTGTGCATCGGGGTGGTGATGGACACCCAGATGGGGGTCCGACCCGCAGGCAAAAGGCAGACGGGAGTATGCCGGTCCCCCGAAGTTTTAACGAAGGGGGATTTGCCCAGGGGAATGAAGCGCAGCGGAATCAATCCCTCCGCTGCTACCAAAGATTCAACCCCGATTTATCGGGGTTTAATTTTTGGTATAGTTGCGGACGATGAGGACCCCAGGGTCCGACAAAATAGCAGGTTTTGCAAGTGAAACGCAGCGAAACCGTTGCGATTTGGAAAGGGGCCCACGAATAAAATGAGTGGGAATACACAATCCCTCCGCTGCTACCAAGACAAACAGCCCCTATTTCAGGCTGTTTTTTGTGTTTTGAAATTATAGCAATACTTGATAAAATATATTCGTATTCAAATGAGGTGCATAATGTTATTAAAAGATATGTATTGGGATGGTAGTCAAACAATAGATATTGAGTATAAAGATACAGATGGCAATATTACAACCAGAACAGTAAGGTTGGAATCAGTTGGTCCAAATCCATTTTCACAACATAATAATTCACTGATATTTTATGGATTTTGTTTCATGAGAAACGAATACAGAACATTCAAGTATTCTAATATTCTGTCCATTAAGGTTGATGGAAATATTGTAAATCCGGTAGAGTTTTTATCAAATTATTGTGGTATTAAATACGATACCAGAACACTGGAAAGTAAGCAAAAGTTTCCAAACGGTGTTATGTGTATTACAGGAACTTTCTCTATCCCAAGGGCAGAAATAGAGGCGTATATAGAATCTTGTGGATTTGATATACAACAACAAATTGGTGCTAATACAAAATGGTTGGCGGTTGGCGAAAAATTAAAAGGCGATAAACCAACATATTCTGTGTCAAAAATAGAAACTGCGGCAAAACGAGGAATAAAGATTATTAGAGAATCCGAGTTGATGGATTTGATAGAATCTAATAAGTAAATTTTGTCTTGCATTTGTAAATCGCATTTCAGTATAGTTCAATTCAAGGAAGGAAAGGATAACTGACCTTACTCTGGTTTTACAGAGAAACAATGACAAAAATGGCGACCATTTGGCCGCCGTTTTTATCATTAATTAAATTCCGCAATAACACGCACCGTCTTCTTGACCGATATGAGCAACCAGCCCAGAATACTCGCTAACAACATGGCACAACGCTTGTACTTTTTCAAAATTTTCAACTTCGCCACCTTTATAGGATATGTTTATATAGCATCTCTTTTCTCCGACTAAAAATCCACCTATTTGGTCACAAGCCTGTTTCATACCAGACAACGCGTCATCTACATAACTCTGCTCACATCCAGACAAGTCTGCTTTCGGCACCATATTTCTTCCACCATCACTACACGAAACCCATATCCCTATGGATTCATTACAAAAAATATGTTATAATCATCCAGATAAAACAAAGGTATCGATATGTACGAAGACTTGAATAAATTCGAACAAAAAATGACCGATTTATCTGCAAAATCGAAAAAAATCGATACCAGTTTATTATTAAATGAATTTTATGAAAATTTAAATCTGTACGACAATCTTGCTGGCGGATGCAAAGCAGACGGTTTACCCACTGCAATAGAAACTTATCAAAACATATTATTACAACTGCCCTATTCCGACTTGCAAGAATCAATTAAACACATCTATGAAACCCGCCCGGAATTTATTACGCGCGATTCATTGTTAATTACCGCCGTAATAAAAAAGCACCAAAAAATCGCAGAATTTTTATTTAATACACTGTTTGAAAAACTTCCTGCATCAGATGCAAATTCTGTATACATTGTTTTAAGATCACTTTTTACAATAATAAAAAACGCCGACAAAAAAACATCAGCTTTACTTGCAGACAAAATACTGAACACGCCACAAAACATACAAAAAATAATTCACAAACATTATATAGCTGGTCTGTACATTGATGCACCACATTTGCGCAAAAAACTTTTTAAAATTATGACTGACAATTCAATCGATAATTACGCGAACTTTGTTAAAATAATTCAACACGACAAATCCATTGCAAAAGCCTGTCTGAATATGACAGAACAAGATTTAAAAAATCCTTTGTTAAACCAAGAAACCGTATCACAAATGATTTTATTGTTGGTTGCACTAAGTGAAATACCTGGAACAAAAAAACAATCAACAGAATTACTGAAACAATTAAGCAAACAAAAATCATTACTGACCGCAACAAGTTTTCGTAACGCATCAAGAAAACTGGGCAACGTTCAAGAATTACGCAGCAGTTTTCAAATTGGGAAACGCGTACCTAAAACCGAAACGAACAAAAGCGGATGGCAAGCAACAAACACAATTCCAATTAACGAACCATGCGTTCTTTTTCTTGGTGGCGATGGCACACGTGGCGCACAACAAGCAAACGGATACGCAAAACAAATAGAACGACTTTTTAACAACAACAATTTAACTGAAAACATTGGCATATACAGTATCGCATATGATTTTGGTGACACTTCCCGGGACCCAAATTTTGCAAACAATCCGAAAATATCACGCGACATTCTTATGCAGCAACACGGCCGCAAAACCAAACCAAAAAAATCAACCAGCATTGACGATATAAACCCACGATATATTCAGCAAATTTTTGACACGATTTTTCTGCCACGCATATCAAAAAACAACGAAAGAATAAGCACATCTGACGCAATACAAAACATTCGAAATATAACAATTGCGGCGCATTGTCATGGCGGATATACGTTTCTTAAACTAGAAGAATTAATGCAAAACAAAATGATTGAATTGGGGTATACATCGGCAGAACGTTCCGAAATTCAACAGCAATTATTATGCGTTGCATATGCGCCATATTGTCCGCTGGGCGTATCCAAATCCACATTTATCGGCTTTGCTTCTGTTAATGATTTTGAAGTAGAACATAAAAATTTTTTTCATTCAGACATACAATTAACCGCGGCAAACAACGATTTTGAAATTGCTTGGTTTCCGGATAAGCAAGGCAACTTTTTTATGGTAAAAAATTTATACGAAAAACATTCTAACGACCACGACTTTCATGGTTTTCCAGAAAACCTTTCTTATTTTTCCAACGGCGGAAAAATCTTGATAATATTTGAAAGCAACGCAATTATCAACAGCGTCAAAAGCGCAATTAAAAAAACAAAAATTCCATCGGTCAAAGAATTGGTCACTGGTGGCGATGACAGTCTGGGTTTAGAATTTGAAACCGCAAAACAAAATGGCGCAACAATTTACAAACAGATTCTTAACAATGCAAAACATATAAGGGCATTTACAAAAAGCCTGTAAAACCAGCAAATATTTTGAAAATCAGCCTATATAGACCCGTTGACATTATTTTATAATTTTGCCATAATCACACAGATAAACACAAAGGAAAGGAAATATGCGTAAATTTTTTATCGCGCTGTTATCATTTTTACCAATAACTGCCCTGGCGAATCCGGCCTGCCCTGTTTGCACAATTGCGATTGGTGCTGGGCTTGACATTGCGCGTCGTTTGGGTGTACCTGATGCTGTTGTTGGGTTATGGGCTGGCGCATTATTAACTTTACTGGGGTATTGGACATTAAAATTCATGGACAAACGCGGTTGGCATTTTCGCGGTCGCAATCCATTGGTAATATTATTATCATTATCAATGATTGGTTTTATATACATTGGGACTGTAAAATATAATCCGACGCCAATTTGTGGCGGTTTAACTATGGACCCTGTATTATTTGGGACGGTATGCGGTGCATTAATATTTATTTTAACATATAAACTGTATGAATGGATGAAAAAGAAGAACGGTGGGCACGCACACTTTCCGTTTGAAAAAGTCGTATTACCAATTGCTGCACTGGCATTGGCCAGCTGGGCAATGATGATTTGTTTTTAATAAATGGGGGAAAAAATGAAAAAGATTAAGTCTGTCAAAGAATATGTCGAAGCATTAGATGCCGCCAAAAAGGTAAATCCCAAAGATTTATCCAGTGACCAAGATTTAACAATTGGGATTATGAACTTGATTTCAATTGAAGAACACTTGATGTTTTCTGGTGCAAAAACAGGCAAGCATGAATTTTATGATTTGATTAATGACATACGTGAAATGCGCAAAAACGCAATGTTAAAAATCATTCCTGCATACCAAGGTGAAGTATGGTGCATATCGAAACACTTGTTGGCTGCTGCGATGCGCGTATTCGAAGTCGGCACCAAAGCATTGGCGTCTGGTGACAAAAACACTGCATACGAATTATTTGACCAATCTTACGAATTATATTCTATGTTTTGGGGGTTAAATATGGGTATGTTAACAGGGGACGCAAAACCAACAGAAAAAACACCCAAGAAAACAAAATCAGAAAAAACATCCCCTGCCCCGACTGCAAAAGACAGTGGCAAAGTTTCAAAATTAAAAACGTGGGTAAAAAACGCAGTAAATTGTTGCATTGAATAAAACACCGCCCAATCGGGCGGGATTTTTTAATTACCAGCAAGCAAATCTTCAAGTTTTATTGCCTCTTCCGCTTCTTTGCGATTTTTTCCAGGGTGGTCTTTTAACCATCCGTCGACTCTTTTGTTAAATGCGGCTTCTTGAGATTGTTTTAACAATTCATCTGCTTGTTTTTTTGCTGCTTCTTGTTGTTTAGCTATTTTATCTGCTTCTTTAGCTGCTTCCTTTTGGGTTTTTTTATCAGCCTTGGGCATATATTCAGCATCTATCTTTTTCTTTGCTTCATAGTATTGCTCACCTGTAAGACCGCTGTTGTTCAGCTGTTCCATCATTCTATCATACTTTGCTTTTTCTTCATTGTTTTTTTGTTCTTTTCTTGATGGGTCTTCTGGTTCTTTATTGAGGCTGTCTAATATAGCTTGGAATTCTTTTTCTTCAGCTGTTTGACTTAATTCTTTCTGTTTTTTTTCAGCAGCAGCTCTGTCAAACATGCAACCTTGGTCAGAATCAAAAATATAATAATCTGGGCAATGACACTTATTTATCGTCCAAGTTCCTTTTGTATCTTCACAAAGTTGTTTTTGGCCTGATCTAGATTGATTGTTATTTACACGATATTGATTTAACATATCTTGACATTGGCTTAGTGTGTATTTATTAGCAACACAAGCTTCTGCCAATTGCATTTCGGTACTATCTTTCAAGCCCAATGTTTTAAAGTCATCCGACGTGACCAATCTGTCACCAGTCATTGTTGGTGCTGGTTTAACGTTTGTCGTTTCGGTCATTGTTGGTTCTGATACCGGATTTGCAATAACGACAGCGTCGTCTTCTATGCAAATTCCTTTTGAACGTCCATCGCTGTAAGTTGCCAGTTTGTATCCCAGATTACATTTTTGTGCGGCACAAGTAAGGTCGCCAGCACTGTTTTTCCAAACCCATTTTGATTCCGCAGCATGCTTTCGTTCATGACAAATATCGCCATATCTAGCTGCTTTTTCTTGTTGTATTTGATTGTTTCTTTGCTTTAATATTTCAGCAATAGCATCGTTTATAACACGTCTGTCATACGGATCTAAATATTCATTTCCACAACTTACCGCATTGTTCATATTATCTTCATTCGTATATATACACGCCATATATTTCAGTTGTTGTTCTTTTGTTGCGGTGATTCCCCCCGACCGATTTAGAATTTTCCTTATTGGTAACACTTCGACATTATAGTAAGTGTTGAAATCCGCACCTTCGTTACTTGGTATCACAATCTCAACAAAATCTTCTCGGTTGCAGTATAATTTCCATGGGGTTGCATTACATGTCTTTGATATATTTTCTCCACCATTTAAACCAGCAAGATTTAATCCATAATCAAACAAATCACTGATAATCGCATGAAAAGACAATCGTGTTGCTGCTGATGCACTTTGTACACCAACAGTCAAAGCGACAAAACTTGATAACAAGTATGGTAAAAATGTTTTTTTCATTATAAAGCTCCTTCACATTCGTCGGCAACTGTTGCCGCAGTTTTAATTGCTTTTATCTGGGTTGCGCTGAATATTGTCGATGCCAAACCAGCCACAGCTGTACCGCCAGCCAACACATTCGACGCTGTGTTCAATGTCTTTTCTTTTTGTTGACCTTGGGCGGAATTATCATCGCGAATTGCGTCTTTGTTCGCAGACAATGATGCGATTGTACCTGCGATACCCAATCCTGCACCAACACCACCAGAAATCGCCGCGCCTTTCGCACGATTGTTAATCGGTGTTAAATCAACAACAGACCATTTTCCACATGCACTGTAAATCGCTTCTGCTTTTTTTATTTGTTCTGGGGTCGCATTGCCTTCCAAAGATGCTTGCATTTTTGCACGGGATAATTCATTTACACTGGTAATACAATTTTGTACACGTGTTTCCAAGTCTTCTTTGACAGTATTTGTACCTGCCAAGACCGCTGTTGTAACGTTCGAAACAGCAGATGCAGCCATTGTACCTGTGCGGATATGGCCCAGTTTTTTTGATCTTGCCAATAAATCATTTATTTTATCATCAACAGCTTTTTTCTGAGCTTCGGTTAAACTTTTATACGTTTCTTGTTGGGCAGCTTGGGTCCAAGCAACAACAATATCGCCTTCATATGTAATACCTGAATCTTCGTTTTTGCTACCATAGTCATTTAACATTTGTCTTATTGCTTCATCATATGCAGCATCCGTTGCCGACTTGGCCAAACCTGTTCCCAACGCGACAGCACCACTGGCGGTTGCCAATGCCCCGGTCGCAGTTGCGATACCGGCTTTCTTTTTCATATCTGCCATATCTTCGGAAATGCCGCTGCACGCAGCATAAGCACGATTCATAGCCGCGATTAATCCACCGTCCCCAGCAACAGCAGCAACGCCCGATACAATATCGGCAGATGCAACCGTCGTAAATCCAAGCACAGATAAAACCGCAGAAGTTGTTAATATTTTATGCACAAAAGCCCCCTTTTTTTATAAAAAATACCGTCTTGCAAGCGACGGTTGGAGGTTCGAAACTATAATACGTTGAAAATAGCGGGCTTATTCAATATATTCACCGCCCTCCAACCGATACAAAGTTGGAGATATTTTTGTCCCACAGGACACAACGTATTAAAGGGTTTCGACGCCCTGACACAATCACTTGTGACACCAGAATTATATCATAAACAAACAGTATTTAAAAGTATTTTTTCATACCCCCGACAGAAAAGCACCCTCTTCTTTGTCATTCTGTGGCTTTTCGGCCCCTTCTTCTTCGTCATCCTGGGGCTTTTCGCCCCCCCCTTCCACTTTGTCATCCTGGGGCTTGACCCCAGGACCCAGGTTATTATTCTTCTTTGTCATCCTGGGGCTTGACCCCAGGACCCAGGTCATATTTCCTTTTTTATTTTTACAAAATCTTAAAAAAAACAAACTTACTCGCTTTTGTCATCCTGGGGCTTGACCCCAGGATCCAGGTCATTATGCCTTATCTTCCTCCCAGTTTTTCTTCTTTGTCATCCTGGGGCTTGACCCCAGGATCCAGGTTATTATTCTTCTTTATTCTTATAAAAATTTTTTTCAAAAAAAGAACTTACTCTCTTTCCGTCATCCTTCCCCCCAGCCAGTTCTTCTTCCACTTTCTTCTTTCTGTCATTCCCACGAAGGTGGAAACAAGGTCTAATAAATTATGAAAAATTCACCTGGATCCTGGGGTCAAGCCCCAGGATGACAAGTTATGTTTTTAAGTTTGTTTTTCTTGAACATTCCCACTTAAAAATTTTTTGTAAAAAAAATTTGTCATTCTGTGGCTGGACCACAGAATCCAGGTAAATGTGCGCAACGCGCACACAAACAAAAAAGCAGGATAAACCTGGGTCCTGGGGGAATTCACCCACAAAAATATTTTATTTTTGTGGGGCCCGAAAAGCCCCAGGATGACAAAAGAGAGTAAGTTCGTTTTCTTGAACCTTTCCCCACTTAAAAAACATTGTTCGTGATTAGCGGAAAATAAATTAGAATAATTTAGATACAAGTAGTGCCGGCAATGTAGTGTACAAACGCTACATGAATTGCCGGCACCGCTTGTAGATAAGTTATTATAATTTATTTAAGGGGTGGATAACAGTCGCCGCCGCCCTCAGGACAACAATTATAGCCCAGGTCGGCCATATTAGTATAAACTTCGCCAGGGCAACAGCCATTTTTATCTGGATTAACATCACCAGAACAAAGTGCCTTGGGCGACAAGAAAATGTTTTTATTTGCGTATAAAACCGCC
Organism: Candidatus Enterousia sp.; assembly: GCA_045576255.1. GTDB lineage: Bacteria > Pseudomonadota > Alphaproteobacteria > Rs-D84 > Rs-D84 > Enterousia. Next base: position 19,447 of record JAZNGD010000059.1, on the reverse strand, counting down.
CCAAAAACAATCCCGAAAACAAAAGCAAAAATTATCCAAAAATAAAATTTTCTGTTTGATTTTTTTTGTGTTTTATTTTTCATATTACATTCCTTATTTTATTGGTGGAAAACAATCCCCACCTTGTTTTGGACAACATGCAAATTCATTGTTTCCCATATCTTTAAAGATTTCACCGTTGCAACATCCAAATTTGTTTGGTTTTGTACCATCAGAACACAAACCTGCTTCCAAATTTGCTTTTATTTGTTGTGGTGTGATTTCAGGTTCAGCGGTCGCAACTGGCGCATCCACAACAGATTCTGTCGCCGCAACTTCTTCTGCAACCGTTTCTGTTTCAACCACAGGCGCTTCATCAGAAACCTCTATCGCTTCACGGCCAGAGCGTTTGCGCGCGCGCGCATTGCGCGAACATTTTATCCGATAATCAGATTTCAAAGTTTCCAATTCTGCGATTGTTTCTTCATCAGGTTCCACAATTGCTGACAATTCTGTCATTCTGGCAGACATATCGGCACAAGACACGCGTTCAACCACCGCCAATTCAGCGGCAGCATCTTCAACAGTGTCTTCTGCGAACGCGCCCGTTGAAACAATTATACCCAATAGAACAAATAACAGTTTCATTCTTTTGCCTTAATGTTCATTGATGATTTTTTCAACCTGCAAAATAAAATCAATTGCAGGATTAGTTAATTTTTTTGCAGTTTCAAAAACTTCTTCGGCCATTGCCTGCATATTCAAACGCTTGTAAGTTTCAACAACTTCGATTGTATCTTCTTCGCTGAACTCGTCATCTCGCAACGCGCGCGCAATAGCTAATTCTTGTTTTGCCAATTCGACATATTTCTCTGAATTCCCAGGACAACCACGTTCTGACAAGTTCGCATAAATTTTTGCGCGTTCAATACGACTATCTGCATAATTATCCGCATATGGCAATTGTGACAGAACAGATGCTTCGATTACTTCACACGAAGATTTATTTGCGCTTTCACCTGTCATAGATTCGATAATTTGCATTTCGCGCGAAATCGCATCACGATATTTTTGCTTGTTTTGTTCGCAACCATACTGGAACAAAGTTTCATAAACTTTTATATTGTAACGATGGTCTGCGGGCTCAGCACTTGTTTCATCGTTCAAATAGCGCAATTGCATTTCTTCGATAACTTCACAAGTTTCTTTTGAAGACGTATCTTCTTTTTTCTGTGCCACCACTGGTTTTTGTTCTTCTGCACAGTATTCAGCATATAATCTTCTAAGTTCTTTTACTTTTTCTGCCGTACTATCCCTGTTCAGCATTTCTGATTGAAGTCTATTACATTCAATATGTCCCCAATTTTTAGTATTTTTTATTTGATTTGAATTTAATCCAACGCCAACCATAATTCCACAGACAAACAAAAAGGCAAACGCCATCCATCCAAAAATTTTCTGACTACGTGTATGAACGATATAACCTTTTACTGCTTTATTTTTCATTTTTCTCTCCTTGTTTAATTATCCCTATTATACTATTTTACAATACCATTGTTAATAGTTATTTTTCTATCAGCGCGTTGTGCCAGATTCATATCATGTGTGACAAACAACATTGCCATTTTATTTTTACGAACCAAATCCAACAGCAAATCAAACACAGCCGTTGCATGCTGGGGGTCCAAACTGCCGGTTGGTTCATCAGCCAATAAAATATCAGGATTATTTGCCAACGCACGTGCCACAGCAGTCCGTTGCTGTTCGCCGCCACTCATTTCACCGGGGGTATGCAAAGCCCTGTGCGCAACATTCGCAGCCTTTAACAATTTCATTGCATATGCGCGCGCGACATTTTCTTCAACCCCATTCGCCATCATTGGCAGCATTACATTTTCCAACGCAGTAAAATCGGACAATAAATTATGTTTTTGATAAACAAAGCCAATTTTATTTCTGCGAATTTTGGTACGCATATCTTCGTCCATTTTTTGAACAGCGACCCCATCAATAATGATACTGCCTGCACTTGGTTTATCCAGCAATCCAACACACTGCAACAAAGTCGATTTTCCAGACCCGGATTGTCCAACCAGTGCGATAATTTCCCCCCTGTGCAAATCAAAGCCACCACCACGCAATATATGCAGCGGCTGTCCACCTTCGATAAAAGTCTTTTTAATGTCACGAACAGACAACACAACGTCGCCTTGGTTTACTTTGGATAAAGAATTTAAAATATTAGACATTTTCAAAAATCCTTTTAATCTTTATTCATTTCTTAACACTTCCACAGGATCTGTATTCGCAGCCTTCCACGCAGGATATAATGTCGCCAAAAACGCCAACGCAATTGCAATCAGCGCAATCCCAAACACATCTGTCCACACCAACTTGGACGGCAATTCAGACAAATAATACAATTCCGCAGGAAACAAATCACGTCCAGTTAACCACTGAAAAAATTGTCTGATTGGTTCAATATAAATCGCAACCAACACACCAAATATCGTGCCAAAGAAAGCACCAATTACACCAATACTGGTTCCAGACAAGACAAAAATCTTCATCATAGATTTACGCGAAACCCCAAAAGTTCGCAGAACAGCAATATCTTTATTTTTATCTTTGACCAACATAACCAAACTTGACACAATATTAAACGCAGCAACAATGACAATCAGCAGCAAAATCAAAAACATAACATTTGATTCAACCTGTAAAGCCCCAACAAACCCGCGATTTAAATCACGCCAATCACGAACAACAAAACCATCTGGCAACAATCGCGCAAGTGCCGCCGCAACATCTGTTGTGTCTTCTGGGTCTTTTAAGAACAAATCAATATGAGTGACCGCTTCACCAACATTCAAGTACTTTTGTGCAGTTTCCAGCGGCATAAATATATAACCAGAATCATATTCGTACATCCCCATAAAGAACGAACTTTGCACAGGATACGACATAATACGCGGCATTGACCCAAAAGGCGTTGGTGTTGCGCCATTTGCTGAAACCAATGATATCTTGTCGCCCATCCCAACCCCCAGCGCACGTGTCAAAGACGCGCCGGCAACCAATTCGCCATCTGTTATATCTGTCAGTTTTTTTCCATATATACGTGTACCAGATTCTGTTTTTGCGGCCAAGTCCTGCATACGAATACCGCGCACCATTGCACCTGTATTTTTTCCATTTGCAGTCGCCATAACTTGACCTTCTGCAACTGGAACAATACCTGTCACTTTTTTTGCAACAACATTATTTTGTTTTATTTTATCAATCAGAAAATCATAATCTGAAATAGCGCCGTCTTGATGATACACAACCACATGCCCATTCATACCAACAATTCGTCCCAACAAAGTATCATGAAAACCACCCATAACCGACATAACTACTATCAGCGTCGCCACACCCAACATAATACCAATCAGCGAAACCCACGAAATAACAGAACCAAAACCGCGCTTTTTTGCGCCCAAATATCTGAAAGCAATTTTTCGTTCCAATTTTGAAAACATCATCTATCCTATTCCTTTAAAAAATCACGCAGCGCATCACCGCTTAACAATTCGTCATTACTATCAGCCGACCCCCCATCAACCACAGATATTATACTTGGCGACATAAACACAACCAATTCCGCAAACGGAGAAATCAACGTTTCTGGTGTGGTCACAAAAGAATGTGTCGGAATACCAACAATAACATAATTATCACCAACACTAGACGGTATTGTAAATGACGACAATTCACCATTCGAAGTACGCAATACTATTTTGGCATCAATTTTATCACGCCCACCAAAATCACCGTATTTTCCAGTTGCGCCAATTATTAAATCCGTTTCCAATCTTTCTTCTTTGCCACATTGTCCAATATCAAATCTGGATTGCCAACCATTTGGTATCGCGAAAGTTCCCTGAGAAATCAAAACAACATTTGCCTGTTGTGCCAAAAATTCTTGCAGTGTTTTTGTATTTATCTCGGGGCCAACAACCAAAGCGCGTCCAACAACCCCAGGTATGGACATCTTGATATTATTTTCACCAAACGCAGGCAACAAATTCATCCAAACAATCGGATTATCTGTACGCGGATAAACACGATAAACGTCAACATCCCACGACAAGACATATTTTTTACCAGCAATATCAGCTATTATCTTGGCAACTTCACGTTCTGTTTGATAATTACCTTCGAACACCAGTGTTTTATCTTGCCAATCGACCAGCAAATTACGCATATCTGCACCATGCATTGCATCCAACAACGCCATAATAATAGTTTCATTTTGTGGCATTTTTATCAACCACTTTGCACGATGCGTCAAATGCAATTCACCATTTTCAGCATCATAAGAATAATACACCCGCCCCATTTTAGTCATCAATTCAACCGCGTCTTGCAATGCACCAGAAGAAATTGTTCCCGATATTTTTTCGTATAAATCTTCATCTTCGATAACAGCAATATCAGTTCCCATCAACAGCTTGTCCAACGCCTGTTTTACTGTCAATTCTTTAAATTCATAATCATCGACTTTTAATTCAGCAGGCAAAGCATCGCCGACCCCCAGACGTACAACTTCTATTTTTTCAGCAGGCACAACAGAAACAACCTTTTGATTATTCCAATCTACTTCGCATCTTTTGGGCAGTTCAATTGAAAATCTGCGTGCAGTATCGGTTGTCAAAGCCGCCTTTTTAGGAAAGATTGGCACAGAATTTTCATCTATAACCAATTCATCAATTACAGTCACAGTATCATACATCGACTGATTTTTCTGTTGGTGTGCGCACCCGACCAACACAGCGATTACCCCCAGACTAAACAAACATTTTTTCAAGAACATTGTTCCCTTCCTTTTTTTTGTATAACTATTTATATCAAATATTCATAACTTTTTCAAATTCTTCCAGCGTCATTTCATGCATTGGTTTTTGTGTAGGTGTAGTCAGTTTTTTCACCTGTTGATATTTTGCACGAAAGATTTCTATGATATTTTTTATATCATTTGGCAAATCTTTTTCATCTTGAATCAGGCGTCCACCATATTCAACAATATACTCTAACAAATCGGCTGCAAAGAACCGTCCGACGTAATTTTCCATTGCTATTCCGCCTTTTTGCACACAAATCGCAGACATTACCATCATTGTCTGATTGTACAAATTAGCCAATTTTATAAATTGTTGAACACTTATTGCCATATTGTTATTCCTTCTCTCTTTTTTTATATTATAAAAACTATTGCCACCAAAAGGCAATTAAATTATAATAGTAAACATGAGAATAAAAATTTTACCAATATTATTAGTTTTAACAGCGTGCGCATCGGTCAATCGTGGCAGTATTGACGACGCAACAATTTTAAATTGGGAAAACGAAGCCGTCACAACCGAACAATTTGTTCGCGACCATAAATCATGTCTTGGCATTAACAAACCATCATACCAGCCACGTTCACGCATTGCTAAATTATTAACACCCAATCAAAGTGCAATGATGCCAGACTGGGATGGTCTGTGGGTGACATTTCAATCAAACGAATACAAAGACGTTGGTCAACGCAGTTTAATGTCTGTTCCGCGCAACACAACATCTAAATCCGTTGGTTCGTATCGCAAATGTATGTTCAGACGCGGTTATTTATTGCGCGCGATGTAAAAATATTATTTTACAGTTATTTTTCTGCCGTCTTTATATTGTGATATAAACACATGAATTGTATCATCTGGTAAAACACCATCGGCTATTTCTGGCCATTCAATCAAAGTTATATCGTTATTCATCGCGTATTCCAATCCAATTTCCGTTAATTCGGACGCGTCTTCTAATCTGTATAAATCAAAATGCGAAATTCCGTCATACGACTGAACAATTGTAAACGTAGGACTTGGTACAACAGTATCTTTCCCACGCAAGGTTTGAATTACGGTTCGCGCAATTTCAGACTTACCCATTCCCAAATCACCATGCAAAGCCACCACACAAGGCGCGACCAGTTCTTTTGCAAACGCAACCGCCCATGCACGTGTTTCTTCAACATTTTCCAAGATATATTCTTTCATTTTTCTACTCCACCAACAATAAATCATCTTCCAATTTATGAATTTGGTCACGAATTTCCGCCGCCAATTCAAATTCCAAATCTTCTGCTGCCTGATGCATTTTTTGTGTTAACTTTTTAATTTCACGTCGCAAAGCATCTGCATCCATAACCCCACCAGACTTATCATACACAAACCTGCGCGTTTTGTCAGTTTTTTCTTGTTTTTCACCAACTTCTGCAAAAATAGCCTTGGACACAGTTGTTGGAACAATATTATTAGCCAGATTATAAGCCATCTGTTTTTCACGTCTGCGCGCAGTTTCATCCAATGCAGACCGCATAGAATCAGTTATCTTGTCTGCATACAGTATAACACGCCCATTTGCATTTCGTGCAGCACGACCAATTGTTTGAATCAAGCTGCGTGTTGAACGCAAAAAACCTTCTTTATCAGCATCCATAATTGCAACCAATTCACATTCTGGAACATCCAAACCTTCACGCAGCAAGTTAATACCAACCAAAACATCGAATTTTCCCATACGTAATTCACGCAACAATTCGATACGTTCCAAAGTTTCTATATCACTGTGCAAATATTTTGCGCGCACCCCATTTTCATTTAAATAATCTGTCAACTGTTCCGACATTTTTTTTGTAAGCGTTGTCACCAACGCGCGTCCGTTTATTTTTTTCAGTTCACCCAACAAATCATCAACTTGGTGCTGTATTGGTCTGACATCGCACAAAGGGTCTAATAACCCTGTTGGTCTGATAACTTGTTCTGACACGACGCCCCCAGATTGTTCTAATTCCCATTCTGCCGGCGTTGCAGAAACAAATATTGTTTGCGGACGCAAAGCATCCCATTCATCGAACGTCAACGGCCGATTATCTATACACGCAGGCAATCTGAAACCATATTTAGACAACGTTTCTTTTCGTGCGCGGTCACCGCGACTCATCGCGCCAATTTGTGGCACCGTCACATGACTTTCATCAATGAATAAAACCGCATCTTTCGGCAAATATTCAAACAAAGTTGGCGGCGGCTGCCCAGGTAAACGCCCCGACAAATATCGCGAATAATTTTCAATTCCCCGACAAGTACCTGTACTTTCCATCATTTCAATATCAAAATTCACACGTTCACGCAGTCTTTGTTCTTCGACATACTTCATATTTTCATGAAAGTATTCCAACCGTTCTTTTAAATCGGCACGTATTTGTGATATAGCCTGCAAAACACTGGGCATTGGTGTTGCATAGTGTGTATTTGGATAAACTGCAATTCTGTTTAACTTTTGTAATTTTGCGCCGGTTAAAGTATCAAACTCCCATATTTCTTCAATTTCATCGCCCCAAAAAGATATTTTCCAACCCCTGTCCAGCGCATGCGAAGGGAACACATCTAAACAATCCCCACGCATACGAAATTCACCACGCGCAGGCGCAACATCGTTCCTTTTATATTGAATATCAACCAATGCGCGCACAACATCAGCAACAGAAATCATATCACCAGTATTTAAAACCAAGCGCATACCAGCATATTGTTCTGGCGACCCCATACCATAAATAGAAGACACACTGGACACAACAACAACATCACGCTCTTCCAGCATTGCACGCGTTGCACTGTGCCGCATACGGTCCAACTGTTCATTTATAGATGCGTCTTTATCGATATATGTATCTGTCGTTGGCAAATAGGCTTCGGGTTGATAATAATCATAGTACGTCACAAAATATTCAACGTGATTTCGTGGAAAAAAAGACTTCATTTCTGTATATAATTGCGCCGCCAATACCTTGTTTGGTGCCATAATCAAGGCCGGCCGTCCCAATTCTGCAATAACATTTGCCATTGTAAAAGTCTTGCCAGACCCAGTCACCCCCAACAATACCTGGGATTGACGCCCAGAATTAACCCCATCCACCAATTCAGATATGGCGGTCGGTTGATCGCCCATTGGTTTAAAATCACATTCAAGATAAAATTTCGCTTTATTCATTTTTTTTATTACCAAAGTTAAATATAATCCATTATAATTAAAATACAAGGAAAGAGAGAATGGCATTAAAACCCAGACAAAAACGCAAGATATTTATATCAACACTTTGTGCAATTGCAGCTGTTGCATTGATTGTGATTGTTGTTCCACCAATGATAACTTTGAACAGTCTGCGTCCTGCGATTGAAAAATCAATCAGTGAACAAACATTAATTCCAATCAAACTGAATGGCGACATACATTTCAGTCTTATTGGCGGCGCGACCGTCGTCGCACACGATGTTGAAATACCAAACGCCCGCATTGGATCTGTAATGTTTTCTGTACCTTTTCACAGTATTTATAACATAGAAAATGCAAAATTAAATGGCCCCGTCACGATATACGACGCAGATATAACTGTTGATAAATTAAGCCCCGCAATGTTTAATCACAACATTGAAATACACAACAGTATTATTAATTTTATGGGTCGAAAATTCAAAATAATCCGCGCAGATTTTACCGATGGAAAATTTACGGGAATAATTCGCAGCCCGAACCATAAATACGACGTTGAATTTATTGGCGACACATTCACAATCAAGAATAAAAACAACAACCTTGATTTAACTGGAAAAATATATTCTGACGGCAGCGTATACGGAAACCTTGGTCTGGAAACAACAAACATAAACGAATGGTTTGGATTTGACAAACCTGAAATCAAACAGCCTATTCGCGTAACAACCAACTTTTATTGGGACGGCAACCAAGGATACGAATTTAAAAATATCGAAACAGATAAATTTTCGGGCAACATAACAACGTCAGCAAACGGTGAAAAAACTATTCAATTAGTATCCGACAATGCAACATTTGATTTTTCTTTTTTAACTGCCCCAACAAAATTATTGTATAAAACTAAATTTAATTTAGATTTTTATGGCAACTTGACATTTGGCAAATACAGATTTAATCACCTTATGGTTGATGCGATTGGCACCGACAAAGAATTAAAAATCAACACAATTATTGCAGACGACATAAAAATATCTGGCGGCACAATCACTGCCAACGGCGCCCAAGACATAAAAATAACAATGCCATTAGACAACAAAAATGCAACCTGTGTATTTTCTGGTACACCTGAAAAATGGTCTTGCACAAGCTTTGAATACGGCGATTACAGTGGCACAATATCAGTTAACGGCGACACATTTGATATATATGCAAAATCAAATCAACCAATACCCAGCGACAAAAAGATTCTTGATTTATTACACAAAATCGGAACCAAAGGCGTTTTAAATTTTGCCTTTTCTAATCTTGGCGGCACATACACAATAACAAAAAACAAGATAGTTCCATTTTACACATACGCAACTGACAAAAATTTAAAATGGTTAAAAATCGACACACCGCTTTTACCAGACTTTATGATGACGTCTGCTGGTAATTTTGTATATTCTGACGGAACCAAGATATTTATACCTTATGACAAACAGTGGCAATTATCTATTTATGATAATTATTTCACTTTATCCGGGGTCAGTTTAAAATCATTAATTCCAAACACAGATTTAAGATTTTTAAACGACACAAAATATGAAATATCTGGTAATTGGCGCGACACAAAAATATCTAACTTGAAAATAAACATTTTTGGCCAAGATTTTACTGGTTCTGCATCTGGAAACAATTTGACCCTGCACACCAACAGACTTGAATTAAATAAATTCATAAACGATTCATTTTTCAACAAATTTTCAGAAATGGAATTCTTGTATAATTCCCCAATACTTACACTGTTTGATTTACCATTGAATATATCATTATCTGCGGACACATTGGTTTTCGACAACAACGAATACAAACAGCTTACATATTCTTTGAAAAGAAATTCACAAACATTTTCCATTACCGACACATCACGCGGAAACATATTGGCAACAATAAAAAAAGATAAAACAAATTATGAAATATATTCCCAATTAAATAAATTTTTAATAAACGGTTGGTTATTATCTGCAAATATGCCTTTAAACATACGTGACACAATGTTAACAGGCGAAATCAACCTGAACACCAACGGAAAAATCGCGCACGATATATATTATAATATGTACGGTACGCTTGACATAACATTTAACGGCGGCTATTTACAAGGTTTATCATTCGACGAATTTTACAGCAGTGCAGAAAACATAACAAATTTGAATGCAGAATATGCCTTGGCGCGCGCATTGGGCGGCGGCGAAACGCGAATTAAAAAAATGCGTATAATTGGCGATTACAACCAAGGTGACTTTATAACAACGCAACCAATAGAATTATCAATGCGTCACACAAATGCGATTGGTGGTCTGGCGATACAAAACGGGCAAATGACTGCGGAATTTGATTTAACATTACGTGGCACCGCCCCCAGCCCAGTGACAATAGAACTTGGTATATTACCTGACAATTCACGCAGTTATTCACTGTCTGAAATAATGCAAAATTTGGACACTGGTTTTATGCGTGCTTTTGTAAAAACGCACAATAAATTTTAATATTGCAATTGGCGTAAAAATTCTGTTTTCGATATATTTTTGCCATGTGCATCTGCGTAATAAGTATATCGTCCAATTTTTACACAATGCAAACCATTTGCAAAAAACTTGATATTTCTTTGTGCGCGCAACAAAGTTTTATCTTGACCGATTAAATCCGCAGTTGTCCCCAAAAAGATTCGCGCAATCCATCCTTGGATACCATGAACGACATAAGGCGCATACAAAACCCCACCACGTTTTTCCAACCTTGCGATATTGTATTTATCGTAATCGTTTTTTATTTTATTAATTTGGTACGAACTAAGATTTAAATTTTTTGCCAAAACATTTATACATGCGTGCATTATCATTCCCTTTTGATTATCGACACGCATTATATCTTGTTATTTTTTTAATTTTTACAGGTATGAAATCATAATAAAAACCCCCTGAAAAGGGGGATTTTTTTAATTTTTCTTTCTGACTTGGATATGAACATCACGCAATTGTTGTTCAGTCACATTTGTTGGTGCCCCCAACAGCAAATCTTGACCACGTTGATTTGTTGGGAACGCAACGACGCCACGCAGATTTGGTTCGTTTAATATAATTTGAACCAATCTGTCGACACCAAAAGCACAACCACCATGTGGCGGCGCACCGTACTGGAACGCAGCATACATACCACCAAACTTTTCTTTCACAACATCTTCGCCATATCCAGCGATTGCAAAAGCTTTGATCATAGTTTCTGGGTTAAAATTACGCAAACCACCGCTGCAAATTTCAGCCCCATTTAAAACCATATCGAATTGGTTGGCTTTGATTTTCAATGGGTCGCCATCCAATTCACCTTTGGGCAAGCTGAAAGGATTATGACCAAAATCGATACTGCCTGTTTCTTCATTTAATTCATACATTGGGAAATCTTCAATCCAACACAAACGAAATTCTTTTGGATTAATCAGATTTAAATCTTCACCCAATTTAGTACGCAATTTTCCAGCAGCCTTTGCAGCAGAATTTGCGTTATCACAAACAAAGAACAACGAAGAATTATCGCCTGCAATTTCACGCAATTTTGCGATACGTGCATCGTCTAATTTTTTCGCCACAGGCCCTTTGGCTTCTTCACCGAACACGATATAAGCCAAACCACCCAGCCCCAGTTCTTTAACTGCGTAATCACCCAATTTATCAAACCAAGAACGTGGCATAGACGCAGAATTTGGCGCAGGTATCGCACGTACAACACTGCCATTTTCGATTGCGCTTGCAAAGATACCAAAATCAGACCCACGGAATATTTCTGTCACATCAGAAATAACAATTGGATTGCGCAAATCTGGTTTATCAGACCCATATTTTAACATCGCATCATCAAATGATATATGCGGAATATCTTCGCCCAGTATTGCATCTGGTACAAACGCACGAATTAAATCAGGCATCAACACATCGCCAACTTCTTGAATATCGCGCAAATCTACAAAAGACATTTCCAAATCCAATTGATAAAATTCCAACAATCTGTCTGCGCGCAAATCTTCGTCGCGGAAACAAGGCGCGATTTGAAAATATCTGTCAAAACCCGCAATTTGCAACAATTGTTTAAATTGCTGTGGTGCCTGGGGCAACGCATAGAACATACCATGATGATTACGACTTGGCACAATAAAGTCACGCGCGCCTTCTGGGCTGGACGCGGTCAAGATTGGTGTTTGAAATTCTGAAAAGCCCAAATCCCACATTTTATCGCGCATAAACTTGATAATTTTATTACGCATTAAAATATTTTTATGCAAACTTTCACGACGCAAATCAATAAATCTGTGTTTTAAACGCAAATCTTCTGCAACAGTATCATCATCACCAAAAACTTGGAAAGGCAATACATCTGCATTTGTTAAAACTTCGAACGATTGTGCTTGGACTTCGATACCACCGGTTGGTATTTTATCATTAACAGCCGCGGCATCACGTGCAACGACATTACCTGTAATTTTAATAACAGATTCTGGGCGAACTTTTTCCAAATTTTCATCCCCACCATCAAACACAATTTGTGTAATCCCATAATTATCACGCAGGTCAATAAACAACAGTGCGCCATGGTCACGTTTACGATGCACCCACCCAGACAAAACGACAGATTCACCGACATTTGATGTATTCAATTCACCGCAAGTATGTGTTCTGTACTTTGATTTCAAAGATAACATATTGGTCCCTTTTTGTTTTCAAGGCGCAGAAAATTCAGATTTTCGGCACCGATTTAATATCCAATTTCAGGGGCGCAATTAAAAAAAACAACCGCGCGGTGCCACCCTGATTTATAACTTTTGTGTATGTTTGTTTGCTACATGGTTGTCAGTCATATCAACGCGCCCAAACTTACAATGTCTTGATTTTAAATCATAAAAAATAAATTTGCAATACAAATAAATATATTACAGACCGTTAAAAAACAAAAACCGCAATGAAAATCAAAGCGGTTGGAGGTTAAGAACTACTAGACTTATAGTGTTGTTTATTCAATATATTCACAACCCTCCAACCGCATAAGTTGGAGATACTTTGCACACGAATAATAACAATTAAAAATCAGTATTTCAATATATTTAAATTCTTTCAAAGGAACATTGAAAAAAATCTATTAACATTATTTTCTGATACACAGATAATTTAGCTCGACCGGTTTTTATACTACGGTATTCTTTTTCACTCAAAATATCCAGCGCAACACATAATTGCCATACGGGAATATTTCTTTGTTGTCTAATTTTTTCTATTTCTTGCCCTAATCTCATCAGATTTCCTTTTTATAGAAAAAACCGCAATGAAAATCAAGGCGGTTGGAGGTTAGAAGCTATACTCACAGATATAGTGCGATGTATTCAATATATTTCATCAGCCCTCCAACCGTATGATTGGAGATTATTTCGTCAATCTTGACGCTGTGAGAAAAAAGAGGCTTCCACACCCCACATCAGCAACACGCTAATGCAAAGTAATTATAGCAATAAAAAACACGGTTTCAATATGTTTAAATTCTTTCAAATTTGATAAAACAAAAACCGCAATGAAAAATCAAAAGCGGTTGGAGTTTAGAAACAATTGAAAGAATTGCGTGTTTTATTCCATATATTCAACACACTCCAACCAACAGTTGGAGTTTTTTCGTCTACTCTGACGCTTTCAATAGGTTTCTAAGCCCAGCACAGTAATCCACCAATGCCTAAAAATTATAACAACAAAAAATTACGCTTTCAATATATTTAGTTTTTTATTGCCACACCCTCCCAGGAATTAGTGTAAAATAAATTAGAATGACTTAGATAAAAGCAAATCGGGAATCGTAGTGTACAAACGCTACATGAATTGCCGCAAACAAAAAACACAGTTCGTGATTAGTGTAAAATAAATTAGAATGACTTAGATAAAAGCAAATCGGGAATCGTAGTGTACAAACGCTACATGAATTGCCGCAAACAAAAAACACAGTTCGTGATTAGCGGAAAATAAATTAGAATGACTTAGATACGACAAAACCCGATGGCGCAGTGTACAAAAGATACATAAGCCATCGGGTTTTGTCGTAGATAAGTTATTATAATTTATTTTTATTCGTGACGGTCTGGATACTTACCCTCTTCCAGATTCTTGCGAACCAAATGATGCTTGACCTTTTGGGTGCTGGTCAAAGGCAAATCTTCGGTTGTCATAGCATAGTGAGTCACCCACTTATAGCTTGCAACTTTTTTGTTTGCAGCAGCAATGGCTGCACCCAATTTTTCCATTGTCATATCGGGTTCTACGCTGAACACACCGTATGTGACCGTTTTGCCTTTGACAGTATGTTCAAAGACCGCAACGTTTTTAACACCAGGGATAGTGATATACATACCTTCCAGTTCGTCCGGATAAACATTTTTACCACTGTCCAAAACGATAACCTGTTTCTTGCGACCAGCAAAATGCAATTCGCCATTTTTATCCATAGAAACCATATCGCCAGTATTAAAGAAGCCACGTTCGTCAAAGATTTCTGCGTTTGCTTCATCGTTGTTCATGTATCCACCGAACACCTGATGACCACGCAACCACAGAACGCCAACGCCATCTTCGTTTTTATCACGAATTTCACATTCGTTATTCTTTGTTGGCCCACCAAATGCAAACGGAAAGCGCTTTTTAGTCGGCTTTGAAATACAGATTGGTCCAACCGTTTCTGTTAAACCGTATCCTTGGATAAATGTCAGTCCCAATCTTTCATAGAATGTTTCAACTTCTGGCTTGGTCGCTGCACCACCCGCAATCAACAAGCGTGCACGTCCACCAAATACATCCAAGATTGGCTTTTGAACTTTACGAACCAAGAACCCAAGACCAATCTTTTGTAAAAATTTCCCGTATTTTAAAACGAACGATACCAACCCCCATTTCTTTTGGGCTTTGACATTATCGATAATTTTATTACGGAAAACTTCCCACAATCTTGGCACCGCAGGAATAACCTGGGGACGGAACTTTTTAAAGTCAGCCATAATTTCTTTTGGATTAATTGTTGGTTGCAATAATACACCAGCCCCAAAATGCAATGTCGCCAAAATTTCAACAGCAAACCCAAACACATGATACATTGGCAAGAAACCATACAAATAATCCGCAGGCCTAATCCATTCGGCCATCGATTCCAGCGAATTTGCACATTCAATAATATTAAAGTGCGTCAAAGGCACAACCTTTGGTGTACCTGTCGAACCAGATGTAAATGACATTGTCGCAATATCCAAAGATTCAACCGCAGCAGGTTTTAAATTTGGGTTAACCTTGCCATCTTTTTTGGTTATATCATAGAATTTGAACTTAGTTGTTTTATAAACAAAAGACTTTTCTGCACAAATCAAATGACAATTTGTAATTGATGCCATATTGTCATATTCAAACGGTGTCAAATTTGTATCCAACAGCAACACAGTACCACCAAGATACCAAATTGCAAACATAGTAATTGGAAATTCTGGAATATTGTGCGACAGAATACCAACTACATCACCTTTTTTAACACCAGCTGCATCCAACGATGCTGCACGTGCCTTTACCAATTCAATAAAGTCTTTGTATGAAACGCCTTCGCGTACCAAATAAAGATTGTCTGGCCATGTTTGCGCGGCTCGTTCTAATAACTGATACATATTCATTTCAAAAAATTCCTTGTTGTTTTTATATTGGACAGTGGTTATTATACATAACAGAAAATAGGATTGCAAATATGAAAATTTTAACACTTAATATCAACTCTATACGCGCGCATATTGAAAGTTTTATTGACATTTTGCGCAGCGGCGAATACGACACAATTCTGGTCCAAGAATTAAAAGTCGAAACAGCGAACTTTCCATATAATGTATTTGACGAATATGGTTATAATATCAAGGTTTTTGGTCAAAAAAGTTGGAATGGTGTCGCTGTTTTTTCAAAATATTCTATCGAAGATACCATCTTGGGTTTACCGACATATCCTGATGTAAACGCGCGTTTTATTGAATGTGTTATTGATGGTCATATACGTATAATAAATGTATATATGCCAAATGGCGACACTGTGCAATCGCCAAAATTCCCATATAAACTTGAATGGATGAACGCGTTTACAAAATACATTTCACAATATTTAGACAGCGAAGAACCAGTCATAATCGCCGGCGACTTTAATGTTGCAATCCAAGACCGTGATATCTGGAACCCAAAAAATTATGAAGGCATTGCAATTTCTGCACCTGCGGCACGCGCAATTATGAACGAATGGTTAAATACCGGCTGGGTTGATGCATGGCGAACACTGCACCCTGACGAAATTGGATACACTTGGTACGGGTACCGCGGTCGTGACACTGTTGGCAACAAACAAGGTCTGCGCCTTGATTACTTCTTGTGCAACAAGACCGCCGCAAAAATGATAAAAAATTGTGAAATAGATATGGAACCACGACTGGCAGAAAAACCAACAGATCACTGCGGATTAATGCTGGAATTAAAATAACCCAAAAAAATAGAATCTGACTTTGATAAACAGGTTAAAAAACTGATTTCTAAAAAATAATTTTTTATAATAAATTACCAAATAATTTCAAAATTTCTTTATTTTTCAATCCCAAAGCACGAGATATATTGATTAAATCAATTACGTCTAATCTTCTTTCAAATGTTTCGATTCTGCCGATGTAACTGTGTGCTCTTCCTAATTTGTTTGCTAATTCACGTTGAGAAATTCCCCGTTTTTTACGAATAGACACCAATGAATCAATCATTGCTTTATATCTTTTATCAAAAATTGTTTTGTTCATCATAATGTAATTTTGAAGCCAAACCACTAACGAACTCAAATTGAGAGCAAAAATATTGTGATCGAACAAAAAATATGATACAATCCCCATTATGAAGAGAATGTTTATATTTTTCCTGATAATGGGAACCATATCTGCATTTGCTGATGAAAGTGCAGATGTAATCCGTAATGCAGAACAAGTATTTGAAGCCACAAAGATTGTTTGTTCTGGTATTTCTGATGAAATTGGCAAACTTGCAAATATATCCAAAGCAAATACTGCAGTGACTGCGGTTGGAACCGTGACTGCAGGTGGCGCTTTAGCTGCTGGTATTGATAAATCAAAGGAAGAAAAAGAAATTGAATCATTGATTGCAAAAATGTGTGCCAATGATGGATGCACAGCAGAAGGTGTCAATGCAATGAGCGATGAACAGTTCCTTTTGCAGGTTTTACAGCCAATGGCCCAAATTGCAGAATTACAACAAAGAATAGGTAAATCCAAGAAACTTGGTAAATGGAGAACTGGTTTAATGGCTGGAACCATCGGAACTAATTTGGCTTCTGCAATAATGTCTGGATTAAATACAGATCAATCAGATTTAATACAGCATATAACAGCATGTAATGATATGGTTAAAACAGTATCTAATATTGAATTAGATTTGAAGGCTGCTGGCATTGGTCCAATGCATAGTCCTGTTGTAAAGAAGTTGAATGATATTAAAACTTGGTGCAAACAAATAGATACTAATGATATTGAAAAAATCGAAAAACGTATGAAGGGTGTAATGGGAACATCGATTGCTGGAACTGCGATTGGTGTTGTTGGTGTTGGAACCAGTGCCGCTGCAAATTCTGACAAATATATGAATACCGCCAATAAAGTCAGATTAACCGAAGAAGAAAAGAAAAAAGAACATGCATTAAATACAACAGCTAATGTAATGGCTGGTGCAAATACTGTTGCTGGCGCCGTTGAAACAGTTTTGAATATATCTTTGATTACTTTGACCAAGAAATTAATGGATCAAGCTAATCGTTGTGAAGAGGTTTTACAATGATGAAACGATTACTGACTTTTTTGTCGTTAATGATTATACCAACATTTTGTTTTGGTAATAAGTATGATGATGTAAAATATGATGATGTAAAACAAGATTCTACATTCAAGTATTTACAAGAATATAGCGAAATTATGAAACAGCAATTACCTGTTATTGAAGAACGAATAAGGCAAATAGAACCAGAATTGGTTGAATCTTACAAAGATTATACAGATATACAAAAGATTGTAAAATATAACAACTATCTGGCAGAAAAAACATTTAACGATTACAAAGATTTCTTTATGTGGTTAATGGAACAAAAAAGTGCAGAATCTGGTCGTGAAATAAAAAAAGAAATACATGGAAATGGCAGCGAAATATATTATTGGTTGGACGAAGGAATTATGGATTCCGAACAATGCAACGGACATAAATTATACATGAATAAAAATAATGGTCGATATGAAGTAAATAAAATGTTGCGAGATGAACGAAAACATACTTGTTTATATCCAGACGGTTTCGAAGAATACAGAATTGTAATTCAAGATTTTGGTACTCCACATTTAGTTGTATCCATAGATGATAAATCAACAAATGTTCGTGCCGTATATGATGTAACTCTTATTGTAAACTCTTATTCTGATGATCCAAATAATATTAGCAATAGTGCTATCCTAGATGTTTCTAAGGCTATGTACGATTATCAGGAATGGCATCAATGGCGAAACCAATTAAAACAAGATATAAAAGATGGTATGTATAAATATGTTCCAAAGAAAAAACAGGATTGTAACCCAACGTCTGGATGTCCAATAATCGAAGCCAAAGATATAGAAAAATGGAAATCTTCAATTATTCCAGAAAGTAAAGTTAGAGGCATGACAAGTAATAGAAGTTTAAATTATTCACACTACTGAAATCTGGGACTATCGTTTTTCCGCAGATTTTCAAGGATTACAGCAAAAAAGTTGTGAAGGAATTATCAGAACAAGAACAATCATCAAAAATATTTTTTCTGAAAAATTCTGCCATTACCAGTCTTAAGAAATTTTTCAAAAATTTGTGCTTTTTCCTCGCTGTCAAAAGCAATATATCCACGCAAATCCCAAGGTTTAAATTTATTTGTATGAACAGAATTACCGTTATTATGTTCTTTTAAGCGTCTTTTTAAATCATTAGTGCAACCAACATAAAAATGTTCTGGAAAATTTATACTTTGTAGAATATACACATAAAACATCAGAAGTCCGCTTTCATTCACTACGTTCATTACAGCGTGACATCCGTTTCTCTAACTCTACACCTTCGTTTGCTTTCTGCGAAACCAATCTCGCTGTAGCGTAAGCGAAAGCGGATGGTGCCCTAAGCAAGAATCGGACTTGCGACTCGTCCTTACCAAGGACGTGTTTTACCACTAGACTATTAGGGCGATAAAACGTGTCTTATTATACGGGCATATCTATAAAAATCAAGGATAAAAAACACCCCTTATGACA
>JAZNGD010000058.1:0-28469 GCA_045576255.1 Candidatus Enterousia sp. | reverse complement strand
TCAAAAAAAAAAAGAACGTAAAAACTCCCTTCGTCATCCTGGGGCTTGACCCCAGGATCCAGGTCATATTTCCTTTTTTTTATTTGTGTGCGCGTTGCACACATCAATAATGCAAAATAAATTATCCCCAGAACCCAGGCAAAAAATTATATAAAAACACCACCCTTTCGGGCGGTTTTTATTATGGTGCCGGTAATAGGACTTGAACCTACGACCCCCTCATTACGAATGAGATGCTCTACCAGCTGAGCTATACCGGCGTATGTCCTGTACTATAAGTTATAAGAAAAATAAATTCCATATATTTTTTTTAATTTTTTATTTTTCTTAATACAACCATAATTCCGGCAGGTGTCATCCCAGGTATGCGCGATAAATCTGCGATGTTTTCAGGTCGGGTTGCATTCAGTTTTTCAATCAATTCGTTTGTTAATCCTGGTAAATTATCGTATTTAAAATCGGATGGTATTTTTAATTCTGCATCACGTTTGTATGCAGCGATTTCGCGTTCGTTTCGTGCAATGTATCCGGCATAAAATTTATCATTTTCAGCGATAATGTCTTTTTTTAAATCAAATATTTTTTCATACCAATCTTGACTGCACAGCCCTAATTCGACACCAATTTTACCCAATCTTGCAATGGCATTGTCACACCGTAATTTTAAACGGTATTCTGAACGTGATGTAAACATACGATATGGTTCAACAACGCCCAGTGTTGTAATATCATCAATCAAAACACCAATCATAGAATTTGTTCTGTCCAATACAAGTGGTGCCAATCCCATTGCATACGCGGCAGCATTCGCGCCAGCAACCATACCTTGGGCAGCGGCTTCTTCGTATCCAGATGTTCCATTAATTTGCCCCGCAAAAAACAAGTGTGGTATATCTTGGCTTTGTAAACGGTTATTCAGTGCGCGTGCATCAATTGCATCATATTCAATTGCGTACCCATATCGTTCAATTTCTGCGTTTTCAAGCCCAGGTATTGTACGAATCCATATGTCTTGCATATCGGTGCCAAAGCTGGTTGATATTCCATTTGGGTAAATTAAATCGCTGTTATAACCTTCGGGTTCCAAGAAAACGTGATGCGAAGTATGTTCTGGAAAACGCATAACTTTGTCTTCCAGACTGGGGCAATATCGTGGCCCAGTTCCAACAATGTCGCCATTATACATTGGTGCATTTTTTATGTTTTCGCGAATTACATTGTGTGTGTTTTCTGTTGTGTGTGTGATATAGCAAACGCTGTTAAAATTATTGTTTTCATCCCCATCAGCGAACCAATCGTGTGGCGTGTCGCCTGGCTGAATTTCACAAACAGAAAAATTAATCGAATCTTTTTTTATGCGCGCAGGCGTACCTGTTTTAAGACGTAAAATCTTGAATCCGTTTTCAGACAATATATTTGAAATATTTTTATCATTGTCTTGATATACCCCATCATCTTGCAGTCGCCCAGATTGTATTTTATCGGACCCACGTGTGACAACGCCCTGTAAAAAAGTCCCGGTTGTAAGCACGATAGATTTGGCGATATATTTATTGTTTATAATTTTGTTTTTTATATCCAGTGTTTCAACTTTTTCAAATGCCGTTTCAAGATTTTTATATTCGCCCAAAATATCAACAATTGCATTATGATACAAATTGCGGTCAATTTGTGCGCGCAGCGCTTGGGTTGCGGCACCATGTGTCGCGTTCAGTGTGCGCCAATGAATTCCAGACCTGTCTGCAGCGCGCCCCATTACGCCGCCCAGTGCGGTTATTTCTGCCACCATTTGTGATTTGCCGGGGCCACCGATACTGGGGTTGCAAGACAACGCGCCTAAATCAGACAATGCTTGGGTCAGTAATAATGTTTTGGCACCACGTCTTGCAGATGCAGATGCTGCTTCGACGCCTGCGTGTCCGCCACCAATAACAATTACATCAAATTCGTGCATTTTAAAAACGTCCCATACCGCCGTTTACGTGTAAAACTTGACCGTTGATATAAGAAGCTTCTTGGCTTGCCAAGAACACGCATGCGTTTGCAATATCGTCTGGTTCGCCAAATCGACCACTTGGGATTTGTGCCAAATAAGTCTTTTTTAATTCTTCTGGCAAAACGTCTGTCATAGGTGTTTTTATAAACCCAGGTGCAATTGCATTCGCAGTGATTCCGCGTGATGCGACTTCGGCTGCGATTGATTTCGTCATTGCAATCATACCGCCCTTGGATGCCGCATAGTTTGCCTGACCTGGCCCACCAATAACACCGATAATAGACGCCATATTAATAATGCGGCCATATCTGTTCTTCATCATAGGCACAATTGCAGCACGACACATTTTAAAGCAAGAACGTAAATTCGTGTTAATAACATCTTCGAACTGTTCGTCTGACATACGCATTAATAAAGTATCTTTTGTGATACCAGCATTGTTAATAAGTATATCGATTTTTCCGGCCTTTTCGATTGTTTCCATAATTAATTCTTCTGCGCCACCACTTGTTGCCAAATCGCAAGGTATTTTGATGTATTCGTCGCCAAATTCTGAATCCAGTTTTGCGATTTCGCGCCCAGAAACAACAGCAGTTGCCCCGGCTTGTTTTATTTTTTTTGCGATTGCCGTACCGATACCACCTGTGGCGCCTGTAATTAACGCAACCCGTCCAGTCAAATCAAACATTTTATATCTCCAATTTTTTAGCGGTTATTTTATCTGTGATACGTGAACATAACCCGGTTAAAACAGAACCAGGGCCAACTTCTGTCATTTCTGTAATACCAAGTTCGGCCATATTTAAAACACTTTCGCGCCAACGTACACCATGTGTCATTTGATATACCAAAGCTTGTTTTATTTCTTCAACATCTGTTAATGGCATACAAGTTTTATTTGAAATTAATGGTACAGATGGTGTTTTAATCTTGACCGATTCCAATGCTGCGGCCATTGCGTCAGCCGCAGGTTGTTGTATACGACAATGTACAGGAACGGACAGTGCCAATGGCATTGCGCGTTTTGCGCCCTGTTCTTTTGCGGCAGCCATTGCAGATTCTACGGCATCTTTTGCGCCAGAAATCACAACTTGCCCCAAAGAATTATCGTTCGCGACATCACAACCAGCTGTATCGCAGATTTTACGTAATACATCAATATCCATACCCATAATAACCGCGGTTAATCCATGACCCACAGGAACAGCTGTTTGCATTGCATTTCCACGTATACGTAATAATTTTGCGGTGTCACCAACGCTTAACGCGCCAGCCGCGCATAATGCGGTATATTCCCCCAACGAATGTCCAGCAACATATTCAGGTAATGTTGCGCCACTGGCGTGCAGCATCGCAACAGAAGTTGCCATAATTGCAGGTTGAACATTTGCAGTCAATGTTAAATCTTCCATTGGGCCATTAAAAATAACATCGGATAATTTTTCCCCCAATGCTTCGTCTACTTCGTCAAAAACAGCACGCGCAGCGGCATTTGATTCATACAATTCTTTGCCCATACCAACAGCTTGTGCGCCTTGACCAGGGAATACAAAAATTGACGCCATATTTTACACCTTTGTTTTTTTCAGATTATAGACATATTTTTATCTAATCGCAAATATAATATAAATACGCTTTTTACAAGCTGATTAATTTTTCAAGTTTTTCGGTGGCAGATTCAATATCAGAATCTATTTTTTTTATTTCTTCACGTGTGGTTTCGTCGCCTGACTTGATAAGTTCGTTTTTAGTCATATTTAATTTTTGAATATGTCGTTGCAATTTTAATGAAACGATATATTTTTCTGCGGACTTTTTATCCAGATTTAATTCTGGGGCTGTTCCATCAAAATTAATTCCCAGTGTTCCCAGAAAATCCATATATTGTTCAGCCAATTCTGGGTATGTATTTATAATGTAAACAAGAGTGTTTTTTGTGATTGTATCAATATCAGGTAATTTTATCTGTACGGCAGATTCATTGCGGCGCCACTTGTGCCACGAATTAAATTTTCGTGAATTATATTCTTTTTCAAATTCTTTTTTTAGTTCAGAATCTGTGATTTTATCCAGTTCTTTTTTTAAAAATTTTTCTGCCTGACTGCGTCCACCAGGCGTTTTTATTAAAAAATTTGCATTTGTAATTCGCCACAGAAAATCAACCAAAGGCAACGCGTCATCAATAATTTTTTTCATCGCGTCCGCACCAGATGTTTTAAGTATTTCATCAGGGTCTTTGCCACCACTTACAAATGCGAATTTTATATCAGATGTATCACGCAAGAAAGGCATAACAATACTGCACGCGCGACTTGCAGCTTTTTGTCCTGCGCCATCACCGTCAAAACAAAAAACAATATTTCTGTTTAATTTACATAACAACGCAATATGGTCTTCGGTAAGCGCAGTCCCCAAAGGCGCAACAGTTTCAGGAAAACCGCCAGTTTGCATTTTTATTGCGTCGATTTGCCCTTCGACAATGATACTGCGATTTGCGCGATGAATCGCATCACGTGCAAAGTTCAACCCAAATACAGTTTTGCGTTTATGGAATATATCTGTATCAGTGGTGTTTATGTACTTGGGTTCACTGCCGTCCAACGAGCGTCCAGAAAAAGCAACAATTTTCCCATTTGCATTAAAAATTGGAAACATTAATTTGTCGCGGAAAAAGTCATACATACCATAATCACCACGCCGACACAATCCAGAATCAATCAAGTACTTTGAATCTGCAAATTTGTTTGCGATTATATTATTTTTTGGCGCATAACCAATACGATATTTTTTTATCATATCATCAGTAAAACCGCGCCCACGTACATATTCCAACGCATGCGCGCCATCGGGGGTAAATAATTTTTCGCTGAATGTTTGTGCGGCTTTTTCACATATACCAAACAAAGATTCTTCTCGTTTGGCAACATCGGGATTTTTTGGTTTGTATTCCGGCATTTTTACGCCGGCCATATCAGCCAGTTCGGTTATTGCTGCAACAAAATCCATATTATTAGATTTCATTGTAAAAGAAATAATATCGCCGTGTTCGCCACACCCAAAACAATGATAAAATCCTTTTTCTTCATTGACAGAAAAACTGGGAGTTTTTTCATTGTGAAAAGGGCAACATCCCCAATAATTTTGACCTTTGCGCGTCAGTGGTACACGTCGTCCGACCACATCAACTATTGATAATCTGGCGCGAAGTTCGTCGGTAAAATTACGGTCAAAATTAGCCATTATTTTTTATTCGTTTTGTTATTAATCAGTTTAATTGCTGTTTCCAAATCAGGCATTTCTTTGACAGAAACATTAACCCGATTAGATGATATATATGCCCCATATCGCCCAGTTGGATAAAAGAAAATCATTTTTTTTGTTTCTGGATTTTCGCCGATTTTAACAGGTTCTGCTTTTTTTACGATATTTGTTAATAATTCGCGTGCGATTTCCAAAGTGATTGTTTCACTGGTATAATTTTTTGCAGATACGTTTTTAATTCCGTCTGTCACGTATGGTCCAAATTTTCCAATTTTAAATTCGATTCCATCGCCCAAATCTATCGTTCCATTTTTTGTCTGTACGGCAGATTCTGTGTCTTGCACGATTTTGTCATTTTTATTAAGTTGTTTTGTATATTTGCAAGTTGGATAATTTTCACAACCAATAAACGCACCAAACTTGGATAATTTTACCCCCAATTTTCCACCACAATCTGGACAAGTGTCATTTCCATCTGGGAACATATGTTTATTCATAAAAGTGTTTATTTCGTTGATAATATCACTTGTTTTTATTGTTCGTGCGCCATCAATCATATTGCTGGTTGGGTTCCAGAAAGCGTTTAACGCATCGATTTTATCTGTTTTTCCATTTGAAACATCGTCTAATGTATCTTCGGTTTTTGCAGTAAAATTAACATCGACCAAGTCAGAAAAATACTTTGATAAATAAGATGCTATTACCCAACCACCACTAGTCGGATGAAAACGACGTTGTTTATCTTGTTCTACATAATTTCTGTCAACAATAGTCGACATAATTGTTGCGTATGTCGAAGGTCGTCCAATCCCCAGTTCTTCTAATTTTTTTACCAATGACGCTTCGGTGTATCTTGGTGGTGCCTGGGTAAAATGTTGTTCTGGTAATAATTCTGTTATTTTTATAGAATCGCCGACGTTTAACAAAGGCAATTTAGATTCTTTATTGTCTTCTTCATCGTCTTTATCTTCGATATAGACTTTCATAAATCCGTCAAACATTCTGGTTGAACCAACGGCGTGAAATATTGCAGTTTTATTTTCCGTTTCTATATCTGCGGCAACGCTGTCAAATTCTGCGTTGGTCATTTGACATGCGATTGTTCGTTTCCATATAAGTTCGTATAATTTTGCTTCGTCGCCACCCAGACCGGTTACAGGCGCATCAAAATGTGTTGGGCGAATAGCTTCGTGTGCTTCTTGTGCATTTTTAGATTTTGTCGCATAAACATTTGGTTTTCGTGGTACAAAGTTTTGTCCGTATTCGCGTTCTATAAAGTTGCGAATTTCATTAACCGCATCTGTGTTAAGGTTTGTTGCGTCGGTACGCATATAAGTGATTAAACCTTGTTCGTATAATTTTTGTGCAGCACTCATCGTGCGTTTTGAAGCAAAATATAATTTTCGCGCAGCTTCTTGCTGTAATGTAGAAGTTGTAAATGGTGCTGCTGGTTTTCTGGTGGTTTTTTTCTTGTCTATATTGATAACGGTTGCGTTTATATCGGTTGTCCCGATGGCTTTCAATATATTATCGACTTGTTCTTGGTTTTCGATGGTCATTTTTTCTATTTTTTTACCATCAAATTTTGATAATCCTGCTTTAAACTCTGCGTTTTTCGTATTACATTTTGCGTCCAAAGACCAGTATTCCACAGGTTTAAAAGATTCTATTTCTTTTTCGCGGTCAACAACCAGTTTTACAGCCACAGATTGCACGCGGCCGGCAGATTTTCCAAGATTTCTGCGCCATAACAGTGGTGATATACCAAATCCAATCAAATAATCTAATGCACGACGAACCAAGTACGCATCAACCAAAGATTGGTCGATTTCGCGTGGCGCATCAATTGCAGCCTGAACTGCTTTTTTAGTAATTTCGTGGAAAGTGACGCGATAAACTTTTTTATCTTTCAGTAATTTTTTATTGTGTAATATATCTAATAAATGCCACGCAATAGCTTCCCCTTCGCGGTCAGGGTCGCTTGCCAGATAAACAGCATCTGCTTTTTTAAGTTCATCAGTTATCAATTTAATTTGTTTTTCTTTGCCGGGCATAATTTGCCATTTCATTGCAAAGTTATTATTTGTATCAACACTGCCGTTTTCTGGGACCAAGTCGCGAACGTGACCAACAGATGCAATAACACGCCATCCGTTCCCCAAGTATTTTTCGATTGTTTTTGCTTTTGATGGTGATTCTACGATAAGTAAATTCATATCCTTAACTTCCTTTGGCAGATAACTGTTGATCTTTGTGAATATATGCATTTTGGCATAACCCGAACCCAAACATCAGCGATAATAAACTGCTGCCACCAAAAGACATTAACGGCAACGGTACACCAACGGTTGGCAGTAATCCCAAAACCATAGAGATATTTATAAAATAATAAACAAAAAAGTTCAACATAAAACCAAAGCATATTAACTGACCAAATCGATTTCTTGACATTTTCGCACACCAGAACAAAATTATTTCAATCCAAGTATATATCAATAATAACCCAAAAGACCCGATAAAACCAAATTCTTCACCCAGCATAGTGAATATAAAATCGGTTTGTTTTTCTGGTAAAAAAGATTGTTGTGTTTGTGAACCTTTCATATATCCTTTTCCGATCATACCGCCGCTGCCAAAAGCGATTTTTGCTTGGTTAATTTGGTATCCGGCGCCTTGGATGTCGCTGTCGGGGTTTACAAATGTTATAATTCGACCGCGTTGATAGTCGTGCAGACCACCAAACCAAACGACTGGTGTTGCTATTAACCCCAATATTGCGGCGATAATGAACCATTTTTTATTTGCGCCAACAATATAAAAAACACCAACCGTAATCATTCCCAGCGATAAAGCTGTGCCTAAATCGGGTTGAGCAACAATTAATATAAATGGTACTAATAACATTAACAGTGGGGCAACATAGTTTTTAAATTGTCCCAGTTCAACAGAATTAAACCATGCAAAATATCGCGCCAATGCCAAAACCAGCGCAATTTTTATAAACTCTGACGGTTGGATATGAATAAAACCCAAATTAAGCCATCTTTGTGCGCCCATACCTGTATGCCCAACAAAAGTCACCAATATAATCATAATCAGCGCAATTGCATAAATAAAATATGCAGATTTAATCCAGGTTTTTATGTTTATGAATGCAGCCATAAAAAAAACACCAAATCCCAATACGATTTTCATCAGTTGTGATAAAGCAAAAGGTTTCCAGTTCCCGGCACCAGCAGAATATAATTCAACAACAGATATTGTTAATACTATGCACATTGGAACGAACAAGCCCCAAGAAAACCGTCCCAGTTTTTCTGTTATTGTCATCATATTTGCATTTGAAACACGTGTATGTTTTATCATTTTTTATTAATCTTGTTTAAGTAATTCTGCCATCACTGTTGCAGCTGTTTTTGCTGCTGGACCACTGGAACCGGCGTGTTCTGTAATCACACACAGTGCGTATTTTGGGTTTAAAGCTGGCGCATATCCGACAAACAATCCGTGGTTGCGCATACTCCATTTTAATTGTTCATTTGTAAGCACGCCACTTTCGCGTTCTTTTTTTGAAATGCTGCGAACTTGTGAAGTTCCGGTTTTTCCCCCCATTGTTTTGCCGTTTATATTAATTGCGCTGCCAGCTGCGGTTCCGCCTTTTTTAAGAACGCCTTCTAATCCTTTTAAAACAAAGTTTATATTTTTCTGTTGTAATCCCAAAGATTTAAAACTTGTTTTTTTTCCATTGTCTATTAATTTTGGAACTACGTTTTTGTTTGAACAAGCACGCGCCATCATCACTGACAGTTGTAAACAATTAGTTAAAATAAATCCTTGGCCGATACCAGAAATAATAGTATCACCATGTACCCATCTGGCGCCAATTTGTTTTTCTTTCCAGTATCTGTCGGGCATAACACCACCCATTTCGCGTGCCAGTATATTATCCATATACTTTTCTGTTAACCCCAATTTAATTGCCATTTTTTTAATGGCATCAATACCTATGCGCAACGCGATTTGATAAAAGTAAATATCGCAAGAATGTTTAAGTGCGCCAGCTAAATCAACCCAATCGTGTCCTTGGTGTTCCCAGCAATGGTATCTTCTGTCGCCATAATCCCAATATCCTGGGCAGAAAATCTTTTCTTTTTCTGTTATTGCGCCAGATTCAAGTCCAGCCAACGCGACGACTATTTTAAACGTTGACCCAGGTGGATATAATCCTTCGATTGCTTTGTTCATAAAAGGTTTTGCAATATCTTTACGCAAATTATTTATATATTCATCACCGTCATCTTCTCTGAATAAATTAGGGTCAAAACTTGGGGCTGAAACCATAGCCAATATATTTCCTGTTTCTATATCTAACACCACACCACATCCAGACCTGTGTTGTGTCAGCGCGTCATAAAGAATTCTTTGTATGTTATCGTTAATAGTTGTTTTTACATCGTTCCCCATTACAGGCGATATAAATTGTGTTTTATCTTCGCCAGTCACACGTCCCACAGCGTTTGTAATCATTACAGTTTGACCAGATTGTCCTTTCATTTCGTTATCGAACTTTTTTTCCAGCCCTGTTATCCCAGTTGTTAAAAACGGTGTATTTGGAACGGGTTTTGCTGGGTCGCCAACATAACCAAAAATTTGCGCCCCAGCAGGCCCCAGTTCATATACACGTGCGTATCCGCTTTCTACGTGCAGACCAGATAAATTTTTTGCCTGTAATTTTGCCAGTTTTTCCCAATTGGTGTTTTCGCTGACCAATACAGGTTGAAATTTCATTTGTTTTTTTATTTTTGCTTTTATTTTATCGACTTTTTTTTGTTTCAGATTTAAATCTGATGCGACTGTCTGGATTAACTTGTTTATATCTTGTGCTTCTTCTGGAATGATATAGATTCTGTAAACAGGCATATCGTGTGAAATAGCTGTGTCACCACCAGACAATATTTTCCCGCGTTCAGGCATATTAATTTGAACGCGATAAGAATTGTTTTCGCTTTTTCTTTTATAATCTTGATAGTTAAATAATTGCATTTGCAGCATACGCAACACCAACGCAGATGTCAAAATTGCCCCACCGGTCAAAAACAAAGCACTTCGTCTGTCAAAGGTACGAGAAACTTCTTTATCAATCATTTTGTATCCTTTGAATCAGTTTTGTAATCGGTATGTAAAGCGCGCACGCCCAAAGTACAATCCAAATGCCACGAAATAAATTAACAACAGAAAAAACACAAGCTGTCTGGATAAATATACCCAAGCCCAGAAAACAGAAAAATGCACCAATGCCATTTAAATCTAATCTGGATACATCAATGATGTTTTGAAAACTGTTAATCGCATAAAACAGACAAAAAATCGCCAACCAAAAACAAACAGTTTCGAATTTATAATCCAGCGCAACACACATAAATACAGAAAAAATTAAAAACCAATCGGTGGGGCGTATAAAAACACAAAAAAACATCGGTATCAAAGCCAATATGCCCGCAGGATTCCAAAATGGTACAGATGCGTGCCATAACCCAATTGTTAATAAAAAGGGAAAGCAAACACGTAAAAAATCAATTATTTTTCTTTTCATTTGTATCCGTTTTTATGGGTATCAAATTTCAAAATCATAACACGCGATAATTTAGAATGTTGCAGAACTTTTACTTCTGTATCATCAATAATTTCACCAACTATAATCCCAGCCGGTAAAATTCCGGAAATATTACTGGTGACCAACTTTATTCCATTTGAAGGTTGAAATTCAGGGTCGCTGAAAAATCCAATTGTTGGGTGTTTAGAACCATTGCCAGTCATAAAACCGTAAACATCAGACCCAACAATACGTACAGCGATATTTGTGTCTGAATCAGTCAGTGCGCGTACACGTGAAAAATGTGCTGCGACATCAATTACAATCCCCACCATTTGAAAATCAGTACTGGTGACGACCATACCAGCTTCTATATTATCAGATGCGCCGCGATTAACAAGAAAAGTGTTATGTCCCAAAGCGCTGTTGTCGAAAATAACATCAGCAATAACTGTATCGCGTGGCTGAGAAGACACAATACTTAGTTCGCGTTTCAATTTTTTATTTTCTGCGATTGCGACATCACAAGCATTTTTATTTATTTTTGCTTCGTCCAATGCAGCCCGTAATTCTTCGTTTTCAGCGCGCAGGTTTGATAATTCTGCGATATTTTCAACTGAATCTATAATTACACGAAAAGGCCAAGTGACAATATCGCCAACCCATTGTGCAGTTGGTACAACAATGTGTGACAGTGCGTTCATTAAGCGATAATCGGGTTTAGCAATCATAATATACGTAAATAAAACCGGCAAAACGGCAGCCGACGCAACGGCTTTTACCAAAGGGTATATTTTGGAAAATTTTTTATTTGTCTGGTTCATTTGTTTCCTAACTTTAATCAGAAAAAAAAGATATTCAATAAAAACTTGATTTTTCGTTTGTTTATGTCAGAATATATCCGACCGAAATGGCAAGGCATTGCCATCAGGTTGAAATGTTATCTAATTTAACAAAAGGATATAAAATGCCAAAATTAAAAACAAAGTCGTACTTGAAAAAACGTGCGTCTATGACCGCAACCGGTAAAATCCGCGTTGCACGCAACTCTCACAAGAAACTGTTGCGCAAAAAATCTGCTCGTGCAAACAAGGCAGGTGCAAAGCCACAGTATTTGAACGAAAACATGGTCGGACAGGCAAAAATCCTGGCCCCATATGGTTTGAAATAATAAGGGGGTAATTGGTCATGGCAAGAGTAAAACGTGGTACAACCGTAAAACAAAAACATAACAAGATTTTGGCGCGCGCCAAAGGTTATTTGGGCCGTCATCACTCAACATATCGCGCAGCACGCGAAAAAACAGAAAAAGCAGGACAGTATGCATATCGCGACCGTCGTGTTAAAAAACGCGAATTTCGTGGTTTGTGGATTGTTCGTATTAACGCTGCTGTTCGCGCAAACGGTATGACTTACAGCCAATTTATGAATGGTTTGAAAAAAGCTGGCGTTGCACTGGACCGCAAGGTCTTGGCCGAAATGGCGTATACAGGCGATGCGAACTTTGCCAAATTGGTTGATACAGCAAAACGATTTATCACTGCCGAATCTAAATAATACCTTGTCGGCAGGTATATGTTTTGTAATAATAAAAGCCGTCAAACGACGGCTTTTGTTTTTTGTTAAAAAAAGTTATATAAGGAACAAGTTATGCAAGAACAAATTAAAAATATAAATACGCTGGAAGAATTACAGTCGCTGTATACCGCCACATACGGTAAAAATGGGACAATGACTGCGCGTTTGAAAGATATGAAAAATCTGGATAATGATGCGCGCGCGGCATTAAATATCGAAAATGCCGCATTGCGTGAATTATTTAAAACACGTCAGACAGAAATTGAAAATGCGGTATTAATGGCGGCGTTGGCTGGGCAAAAGTTGGATGTGTCATTAAATCCATTACCTGAAAATCGTGGAACGATTCATCCGTTGACACAAAATTTCAAGGAAGTTGTAGATATTTTTGAATCGTTGGGATATGAATTTATGACTGGCCCAGAAATCGAAGATGATTGGCATAACTTTACCGCATTGAACACACCGATGCATCATCCTGCGCGTGATATGCAAGATACGTTCTTTTTACCAAATGGCAATGTAATGCGTACACAAACATCTGCGGTACAAATTCGTGCGATGGAAAAAAACGGTGTACCAATAAAAATGTTCACAGTCGGTCAATGTTATCGCAAAGAACTGGATGCAACACATTCGGCGATGTTTGGTCAAATCGAAGGGTTGCATATTGATACGGTTGAAAAGGGTATAAACTTATCTGATATGTTGGCAACAATGCGAAAGTTTGCATCCAGATTCTTTGAAAAAGATGATGTTGAATTGCGAATTCGTCCATCATATTTCCCATTTACAGACCCGTCCATAGAAATAGATATGAAATTTGGTGACAAGTGGATGGAATTACTGTGTGGCGGTATGGTTCATCCAAATGTATTGCGCAATTGTGGTGTTAATCCAGATGAATACCAAGGCTTTGCGTTTGGGTTTGGTTGGGCGCGTCTGGTGATGATTAAATATGGATTAAATGACATACGGGCATTCACAGATTCTGATGTTCGCTGGTTAAAAAATGCTGGGTTTTAATACGGGGGTATAATTATGAAATGGACTTATGATTGGTTAAAAGAATATTTAAATACGGATGCGGACGCACAGACCATATCCGACACATTAACCCGTATTGGGCTGGAAGTAGAAGATTTACAGTCGCCAATATCCCCAATCGCGGCAAAAATTATTGAATGTCGTCCGCACGAAAACAGCGACCATCTGCATGTATTACAGGTTGATGATGGTACTGGCGCCCTGCGTCAGGTTGTGTGCGGTGCGCCAAATGCGCGCGTTGGATTGATTTCTGCGTTGGCATTACCTGGTTGTGTAATTGGTGGGCATGAAATTGTCCCGGGAAAGTTGCGTGGTGTTATGTCAAACGGCATGATGTGTTCTGGCAAAGAATTGGGAATCAATGATGACCACAGTGGTATTATTGAATTACCATCTGATACGGTTATTGGTTCGCCTGTTTTGGACACAAAAACAGTTTTTGAAGCAGGCATTACCCCAAATCGTCCAGACTATCTGTCTGTTCGTGGAATTGCGCTGGATTTATCTGCGGCTGGTCTGGGGGAATATATTGCGCCATCAGATTCTGAATTCAAGACAGTATCTGGTACACGCAAGGCGGTTATAAAAACAGACAAATGTGGTGCATATAAACTGGTTGAAATTCATGGTATTAAAATGACGGCCAGCGATAAAAAAATCGCATCTCGTCTGGCGGCGATTGGTATCAATCCAAAGAACGCGGCGATTGATGCAACAAATTATATCTGTTATGACATGGGACAGCCAATGCATTGTTTTGATGCAGACCAAATTGATGGCGACATTACTGTGCGTATGGCGCAAACTGGTGAAAAATTCACAGACCTGTTTGGCGCAGAACACGAATTGACAGAAAATGATATGGTTATTGCGGATAACGCCGGTATTTTGGCATTGGCAGGTGTGATTGGTGGTGCGCGTGGTGCAACAACCAATGAAACAAAAAACATCATCCTGGAATCTGCATATTTTAACCCTGTGTCGGTTCGCAAATCTGCAAAAAGATTGGGTATATCCACAGATGCATCTTACAGATATGAACGTGGTATTGATCCAACGATGACAGGGCGCGCTGCGATGTATGCGGCAGATATAATTATGTCTGTGTGTGGTGGCAAAGTTGTTTGTGCGTATGCGGCGGGTTCTGATACTGCCCCAGATGTAAAAATTGCATACACGCCAAAATATTTTGCGAAAAAAGTCGGTTTTGACATGGAAGCAGACACCCAAAAATCCATACTGGAACGTTTGGGGTATGCATTAAAAATCAGTGGTGAAAAATGGACGGTTACACCCCGCCCTGCCCGTGTTGATGTTGAAATACCGGAAACAATAGTTGCGGATTTGGTGCGTATATATGGATATGACAAAGTTGGACTTAAAGAAATATCAAACAGCACAAACATCGCACCACACAAAGATATGGGTTTTGAATTAAAGCAAAAATTGGCAAATCGTGGATTGAACGAAGCGATTACTTTTGGTTTTGGTAATTCTGCGGTTGAAGAACTGTTAACAGACAAACCAATGATTGCTGTTGCGAATCCTATAACCAAAGATTTAGATACTGCACGAAATGGCTTGCTGGGGAATTTGTTGATTGCGGTATCTAATAACGAAAAGCGCGGTTATCCAGATTTGAATTTGTTTGAAGTTGGAGCTGTGTTTGACGGTGATATGCCGGGGCAACAACATACATCTGTTTGTATTGTTCGAACAGGCAACACATCGCCAAAGCATTGGACGCGTCGCAATCGTGAAATTGATGTATACGATGTAAAAGCAGACTTGATTGCGTTAATGCAGGGCCAGCGTTTTACAGTATCGACAGAAAACGCACCACGTTGGGCGCATCCATATCGGTATGGCGCGCTGATGCAGGGTAAAAAGAAAATCGCAGAATTTGGCGAGCTTCATCCATCTGTTGCGAAAAAATTGCGCATTAAAACAAATGTTGTAATTGCGATTGTGGATGATATTACAAATCTGCCTGCCCCACGTTGTGGAAAACAGGTTGCTTTGCCGGAATTTCAACCGATAACACGTGACTTTGCGTTTATTGTGGATACAGACACGCCATCAGAAAAATTAACATCTGTGGCAAAATCTGCGGATGCGCGTATTGTTGATATTGTTGTGTTTGATGCGTTTGATATGTCAGACGGCACAAAATCAGTTGCATTTACAATAACAATTCAGCCGCACGACAATATGTCAGACACAGAATTGCAAGAATTGCAATCTGCGGTTATATCTGCTGTTGAAAAAAAATGCGATGCAAAAATTCGCGATAAATAAAGTGAAAAAAGCCGGCATTTACCGGCTTTTTTTAATATAAAACTTAAATATATTGAAACGATAAATTTTATTGTTATAATACATAGTGCATTGGCGGTTGCCAATGTGGGGCTTCAGAACCCATTTAAGAGTGTTCGGTAACGAACAAAATCCAACCAATGGTTGGAGTATGTCGAATATATTGAATAAGGCATGCAATTCTCTTAGTTGTTCTGAAACTCCAACCGCTTTTGATTTTTCTGGGCGGTTTTTGTTTTATGTAAGCAAAGGGGAAGAATTATGGGATTGGTGGTATCTAAACCAAAGCCGTCTGTGTATGAAATGCCCAAAACAACCAAGCGTGCAACACGTGAAGAAATGGCAGACGCGATATTCGATGCGTATTTATGTTTAAAAACATCTATGCATCAATTGGAAGATATTTTTATGCGTGAAAATGCGTACAGAAACAGAAGGTATAATAAATAAAAAAGGCCGGCCTTTACCGGCTTTTTTATTTGTTTTTTAAAAACTGTTTTCGTCTGGCTTGGCTGCCACAAGGAACATATTTTGATGACATAAAAACCCCCGTAATTTATAAAAAAAAGACCACATTTGAAAAGTGGTCGGGAGTTGAACAAATCTTACAACCAAGACCCCGTATACCTTACGATATACAGCATCCCGACCAATGGCCGGCGTTTACCGGCTTTTTTATTTGTTTTTTAACAGGCTTTGTACTGCTAATGGGAAATCTGTGGCGTTCGCCAAGTATGAACCCGATACCAACATATCTGCGCCTGCTTCCCAACACATTTGTGCGGTTTTATCGTTAATTCCACCATCAACAGAAATTAAAAATTTTAAACCGTATTTTTTGCGTGTTGCCGCCAGTACAGATATTTTGTGCAGGCACGATGGTTCAAAACTTTGACCTGCGGCCCCAGGTGTGACAGACATTATCATAACTTCGTCAATATCACGCAAAACAGTTTTTAATAATCCAACCGAAGAATCTGGATTCAGTGCAATTCCAACACGTTTTCCGGCGGCGCGTACAGTGCGTATCGCAGCACGCAATCCAGAAGTGTTTGTTGATAAAATCACAGTATCAGCACCAGCTTCAATTGCGTCTGCTGCCCATATATTTGGGCTTTCTGTCATCAAATGTACGTGCAAATGTGCGTTTGTATTGGCGCGAATTGTGCGCAGTTCTTCAATACCGCCTGTGATTCTGTCGACGTAAAAACCGTCCATAATATCGACGTGTATCATTGATATTCCGCCAGATTTAAACAGTGTATATGTTTCTGGTAACCGCATATCAAAACACAATGTGCTGGGCAATACAGGAATAAATCTTGGTTTTGCCTTTGGTTTTCTTTGGAACAGTTTTCGAATTTTACTGAATCTGTTTCCCCATTTTTCTTGTCTTGCGATGTATTTATTTCTGTTTGGTGTTTGGGATTTCCATACAAATTCTGACAAAGCGCGTACAGAAGCATCAATATGTATTATTTCTGTTGTGATGGCAAAGGCGTTTTCTATAAAGTCGCCCAAGCCTTCGACCTGCGCCCCACCCCCAGTTAATATAATCTTGGTTGGTCGGTATTTTGTAAAAGCAGGCAAACATTGGTCTTTTATTTCTTTTATAATATTCGCAAGTATCGGCAGTGCAACTTCGTTAATATCTGCACGCGAAAAGTCGTACGATGTATCGGCCGGCGTAAAGCGGTCCATTTGTGTCGGGACCATTGACATAACTGCGCGTTTTATACGGTCTGCGTCATCGACAGGTATACCAAATTTTTGCGAAATTGCGTTTGTTATGTTTGTTCCACCGTTTTCTATTTTTGTATGCCACACAGGTCCGCGGTCTGTCCATATTGATGCAGATGTAAACGCTGCGCCAAAATCAATAAACATTGTCGGTTGTTTTGGGGTTCTGAACGTAGCATTTTGAACAAAGTGTGGGTCATAAAAAGCAATTGGTTGAATGTGCGCCCCACGCAGACATTGATATATTTCATCAACCCCGGATTGCGAATAATATATAATACCAAACGCGGATACCAGTTGGGTGTCAACAATCCCAACGGGCGTTGCAACATTTCTTGCATTTGGTGTATCGTATCTTAATGGCACGATATGCATTGGGAAAAATCCGTCGGGTGGCGTGATTTGTGATAACTGGATACGTATATCTGACAAATTTATTTTGTGTTCGTATTCCCATACGGCGCGTCTGGCTGTCATTTCAAATTGTGATATTCCGAAATTCCCAGTTATATATGCTGTATCAAAATGTGTACCGATTTGTTTTTCTAATTCATCAATTACAGACATTATTGCAAAGACGGTATCAGAACTGTCAACGGTAAAGAACGCGGATTTGTCGATTGTTGCATTTCTTATACGGTGTGCAATACCACGTACACCGTACGTGCCTACGTCCAGACATAAAAAAGACGAATCGAATAAATTCATTTTTTATTTTACCAAGATACGCGCGTCATCACGCATATCAATTAATTTTATATCTTTATTTAAAATCTGATGATTGTTATTCAGTGCAATCAGTGTACCGATTGCGATAACAGGATTATTTTCTGGCAACATAACAACAATGCCATTATTTGTGTACAGATTCCATCTGCGATTTTCAATCCATTCCATATAATCCAGTACGCCAATCAAGTTATGTGCGGCATTGGTTATTTCGGATATATCGTTTGGAACTTGTCCACGAAATACAACGTGTGATTCATCGCGAACATCGGTTGGTTTGTTAACAATTGTGCCATCCGCGGAAAGTGGGAAAAAATTTTGTCCATCTGTCCACAACGCAACGGCGCGATACATGGCCGCTTTGACAGAAATATTACCATCAGGCAATCTGCGAACAGCAGACTTTTTAACCCCTGGTACAGCAGCAATTCGCGCATTCATCGCGTCTAAATCAATTGAATATGTACGTGTGTTTGGTGCGACGGTTGCGGCCGCGACCAACGCAGACAAGTCTTTATCATCTTGGTCAGCAGACACTGAAATATTGTGAACGGTTGCGGCATCTTTGCGCCCGAAACCAATCATTGCAATGTTTACAGAAAAATATATGGCCAAGACAATGGCGACAACAAAAGACAACCAAAACCACAGTGATTTCTTCATGTCTTTAATTATATCATAAAAAAAAGCACATTTCAGTTTTTTTTATAAAAATAAACCCCGCCATTTGGCGGGATTTTTTATTCGTCTGAATTACATTTGTTTGTTTGTTCATCAAGTGTATATCCAGATTTGCAATTGGTAATTTTACAATCACCCCACTTTGCGCCATCCCAAGTCTGTGTTCCGCTTTGGGCGTTCAGTGCATCTAATGCATCTTGTGTACAATTAACAGTTTTTGCTTCGCATGTGTTATCGCTTGTTAGTGTATAATTTGGTTGGCATTCTGTAATCATACATTTTGTCCATTGGCCACCTTCCAGTTTAATTACTGCTTTGGCTGCATGTGGGTCATTTGATTCGCATTTTTGTTCTGCCAAGATACACTTATTATTATCTAAAACATATCCTGTATAGCATTGTTCAATTATGCATTCATCGCTATCGTCAAGGAATGCCCTGGCCGCACCCGGTGCTGTGCATGCTTCGCGTTCATAGTCGGATTTTGTCCAAGAACGAACTTCGGCAACACCTGCATCCAGCAAGCATTGTTCACGCATCGCAGCAGATGAACCGACCCCACCCAATGATACATTTCCAGCAGTTGTTGCACCTGTGCCGTTCAAGATTTCGTTCAGTGTGACAATATTGCGGCAAGTGTTCTTGGTATAGTCTTGGTCGTTTTTACATTGTGTGTTGTCTGCGACGTCGATAACAGCTTTGAATTGTGCCGTTGATGGATTGCAAATCATTTCTTCATAGCAATGCGGTACGTTCGATATTTGGGCGCAGTACGTTTTGATACGTGCATTTGTCCATCTGTCTTCTGTTTCTGCAACGTCTTCATAGCATTCCAAGATTTCGCTGATACATTCGTTAAAGTTGGTTGCGGCATCAATCGCAGCAGTCAATGTTTCTTCTTCTTCTTCCAGTGCAAATTCCAGACGCTTTTGTTGCAGTGACTGTTGCGCAGCGACCTTTTGATAAGATATATTCTGTGCGGTTGCACGCAATTGTTCACCATATGCATCGCAATCAGCATTTGCGTCCAACAAATATTTATTCATAATACTGCGACGCGCATCAGCAACTGGCCCACGCAGATTAGAATAAGGGTCGCCAGTTGTTGTTGTATAACCAAAGCAAGTTGCACTGCTGTTGGTGGTCTTGGTGCGGTCGTTTAATGTGATTTCGCCACTGGTAGTGTTGACTGATATAACAGAATTGAAATTGAATGGGCAATTAGAACTTTGACCATTTGCGCATTTGGAATTAGTAGGTGTTCCGCATGCTTCGTAAATCCCATTAAAGCAAGAATCAAGTACGCGACTGCAAACTTCGTTGTGGGCGTGCACAAACAATTCGTACCCCCATTTGTTCGACAATTTGTCAGCGTCTGAATTTTGATTCAAATTGCTTAATGCGCCGTTTGTGCCAACCAAATTTCCAACAACATCGTTTACGGAATTAAACGCGTCCAATAAACCTGCGTTGTCAGATGCTGTAATTGAAATAGAATTTTCTTTGGCGGTTGCCCAAGCTTGTAATTGCGCCAAAATATCAGAACCGCTGCCGTTCAAGTCAGACAATTCAAATCCAAATTCGTTTCCAGCTTCTGAACAATAAGACGGTGATTTTGTAGAACTGCACTTGGAAGTGTCGTAAATACCATGGCTTTGGCACCATTGTGTTGCATCGTCAACACTGTTGTCATCGCGGTCTTTATCTGTTGCGACCTTGTATTCTTCGGACATTTCTTGCCATGAAACACAGTTCATAATTTTTTCTGCATCGGTTAATTTAAATGCGTCAGAAACATCTTTGCCTTTGTTTGCGATTAACAAAGCCAATTCACCAGACGCGCGAATTAATTCTTCGTTTGCGGCTTCTAATGCGGCTTCGGCTTCGGCAAAAGCGGTGATGCGTCCAGCGCAACCACAGCGACGTTGTGCCTGATTACGTGCGGTACAAAT
The DNA here is from genome assembly GCA_045576255.1 of Candidatus Enterousia sp. Taxonomy (GTDB): domain Bacteria; phylum Pseudomonadota; class Alphaproteobacteria; order Rs-D84; family Rs-D84; genus Enterousia. Next base: position 7,576 of record JAZNGD010000058.1, on the reverse strand, counting down.
TTCGTCCATACACGCATAATACGATTCCATACAGTTATTAAACGCGTCGGTTGAAATTAAACCTGTGCTGGAATCGATAATATTTGAATAGTTCCCGGTGTACAACTTGCTGGACAAATAAGAATAAGACGTTCCAGAATTTGATTTAGAACCACGAATTGCGCTGCCTTGTAAAGATACGCGTGCATTATCAGATGCAGCAGTTGTTGCGGTTCTTGCGCGGACGTTGCGTCCAGATGTTGCGCCTGCGCGTGTTGAAACAGTGTTTGCACCATTGCGTGAAACGACGTTGCGCTTTGTGATTGTTGTTCCGCGTGTAGAAATTACATTGTTTGTGCGTGGGGTTGCAGCACGCGTAGCTGTGCGTGCATTGTTGCCAGCCCTGCTGGAAACAGCGCGTGTAGCCGTTGCGCGTGGGTTTGTATTTGCGGTACGCACAGCGGTACGTGCAACTGTTGCACGTGAAGTCGCTTTGGCAGAATTGCGTGGACTGGCGCGGCCTGATGTGCGTGCGTTTGTGTTGCTGCGCCCAGACTGTGGGTTTAAGTATGCCGTTTCGTCAACAGGTGCAATTGGGTCTGCGAATACAGACCGCATTGACAAAAATGTTGAACAAACAAAAAACGCGCCCGCCAACAAGAAAACTGTCCCAACAGCGTTCTTTAATGTTTCTGCGACTTTTTGGCTTTTCATAGATTTCTCCCTGTGTTCTGGCAAACGCCCAGAATTCCAACCTTTGCCATGCATTACGCGACACGCAATACATATTAATTTAATTAATTATATCAGTTTTTTATCAGTCTGTAAATGCCTTTCTTTCATATTGTTTGTCGCTTGAAATTTGAATTTAATCTGCTAGGATTAACTTTAAGTTAAATTTTGTACAAAATGGGTAAGAAAAATGAATGTCGAACTTGGTAAAAATATCAGCCCACGTGAAATAGAAACAAAAATTCAAGGGTTTTGGGATAAAAATGATTTTTGGGCAAACGATGTAAAGTCAAGCAAACCGTCTTTTTGCATTATGATGCCACCACCAAATGTGACGGGCAGTTTGCATATGGGACATGCGTTGAATCAGATTTTAACAGATATTATGTGTCGGTACAAGCGTATGGCTGGATTTGATGTTTTGTGGCAGCCGGGAACCGACCACGCATCTATTGCGACCCAGTTGTTGGTTGAACGCGACTTGTCAAAACGCGGTATTAACCCCCACTCTTTAAGCGTCGAAGAAAAATTGGCGCATGCATGGGCGTGGAAAAACGACAAAGGCGGTCAGATTTTAAATCAGTTGCATATTTTTGGTGTGACCCCTGTTTGGAAACGCGAACGCTTTACAATGGACGCAGGCTTGTCCAGCGCAGTCACAAAATTGTTCGTAAAAATGTATAACGAAGGTCTGATTTATCGTGAAAAACGCCTTGTAAACTGGTGTCCAAAACAACAAACATCTGTATCTGATTTAGAGGTTGAAACCCGCGACGAAAAGGGCAAGTTCTATTACTTTAATTATCCGTTGGTTGGTGGTGGTGTGATTGAAATTGCGACAACGCGTCCTGAAACATTATTTGGTGACCAGGCAATTGCAGTTCACCCAGAAAACGAAAAGTTGAATCATCTGATTGGTAAAAAAGCAATTATCCCATTAACCGATATTGAAATTCCAATTATTGGCGACGAACACGCAGACCCTGAAAAGGGTACTGGTGCGGTTAAAATTACACCTGCGCATGACTTTGACGATTACGAAGTTGGTTTGCGTCATAATTTAACACCGGTTTGTATTTTAACACCTGATGCCAAGATGAATGATAATCCTGTTGTGCCAACCAAATATCGTGGTATGGACAGATATGTTGCGCGTGCCGCAATTGTTGAAGATATTGAATCCGCAGGGCTGTTGGTAAAAATCGAAGACAAAATTATTCCAACGCCATATTCGGAACGCGGTGGTGTACCGGTTGAACCTTTCTTGACAGACCAGTGGTTTGTTGATGCGCCTAAGTTAGCGATTCCTGCAATTAAGGCAGTCGAAGAAGGTAAAATTAAATTTATGCCGGAACACAGATATAATCTGTTTATGTCTTGGATGAAAAATATTCGTCCATGGAACATTTCTCGCCAGTTGTGGTGGGGGCATCATATTCCTGCATGGTATGACGACAAAGGCGAAATCTATGTTGCTGAATCCGAAGAAGAAGCAATTAAAATGTCTGGCGGCAAAAAATTAACACGCGACCCAGATGTTTTGGACACATGGTTTTCTTCTGGTTTATGGCCTTTCTCGACATTGGGCTGGCCCGAAAAAACACTGGAACTAGACAAATATTATCCAACAAGTTTGTTATATACTGCGGCTGATATTATTTTCTTTTGGGTTGCGCGTATGGTTATGATGGGTATTTATGTTATGGGCGATGTTCCGTTCCATACGGTGAACTTTCATGGACTTATTCGTGATTCTAAGGGTCAAAAAATGTCTAAAACCAAAGGCAATGGTACAGACCCATTAGATACTGTTGAAAAATTTGGGGTTGATGCGTTGCGTTATTGGATTTCAACGGCGCCTATTGGAACAGACATCAGATACAGTGATGACGAAGTTAAACGTGGTTCAAAATTACTGACAAAATTATGGAACGCGTCAAAATATGTTCTGATGAATTTGTCTGACTTTGAACCAGAAACTGCAAAACAAATACCTGTTTCCGAACGCTTTATCGAAGACAGATGGGTGTTAAGTGAATTAAACAAAACAATCGCCGAAACGCGCAAGCACTTGGATAAATACGATAATCATAATGCACGCGCGGCAATTGATACATTCTTTTGGGATATATTCTGTGACCAGTATTTGGAATTTATCAAAGACCGTTTTTGGGCACCTGAAAAATACAGTGCAGAATCAAAATTATCTGCACAATGGACATTGTATACAGTGCTGCGCGCAATAATTGGTTTGTATGCACCGTTTATTCCGTTCTTGACCGAAGAACTGTGGCAGAAAATATACAAATCTTATGAAGGCGGCGAAACATTGCATCTAACAGAATATCCAACACAAAAATCTGAATACGATACAGATGTTGAACAGATGAACATTGCGCTGGATTTGTTGAAAAATATTCGTGGTTTGCGCACAGACCGCAAAGTTGGTAATGGTGCAAAATTAGAAACTTTGACAATCCCGTCCAATACACCAAGCGAACTGCATGGCTTGATTAAATCTGCTGCACGCGCAAATGAAATTGTATTGGGTGATGCGCTGGATTTTGTTGTAATGCAAAATATTCAAGGTTAAGTCATGGCAGATAAATTGGTCGAAACCAGGGTTTTACAAGCGTATCAATGTGACAGATTTGGTAATGTTCGTCCTTTGATATTAATGAATGAATTACAATCTATTGCGGACAGACACGCCGAAGCCTTGGGCTGTGGTCGTACATATTGTATGGCAAATAATATCGCTTGGGTTGTTATGTATTATCTGGTCGATATTGTTGAATTGCCGTCTGAGGGCGAAGAATTAACTTTTACCACGTGGCCGTCTTGTCAAGACGCCTTGCGTGCAACACGTGATTTTGAAGTTCGTGGTGCTGATGGTCGTTTGATGGTTCGTGCAACCAGTCAATGGATTTTGATTGATATGGTGCGTCGCAGACCATTGCCGTTGGCAAATCATCTGTGGCCTGATATTGTTGTACCGACGCGTGGGTATGGTTGTGCATTTGAAAAATTTTCTGATTTTGAAACTGACAGAACGCACGTTATAAAATGTCGTTTTGATGATATTGATGTTAATCAGCATATAAACAACGCTGTTTATGCAGTGTGGGCAACAGAAAGCGTTGGGTATAAGTATCGTAATGAACACAAATTAAAAAAGATTGATATAAACTTTAAAAAAGAAATCAGTCCTGATACCCCTGAAATTTGCGTTGATGTTGCGATAGAAGGTCTTGTATCGCGTCATAAAATAAGATCGAATGATACAGAACACGCAGTTGTTATTTGTCATTGGGAAAATATATAAAATACCGGTCTTTACCGGTGTTTTTTTGTTAATTATATTAAATATTTGCAATTTGTTTTTTCTTTGTTATAATTGCAACCGCAATGGGTGGTTAGCTCAGTTGGTTAGAGCGTTACGTTGACATCGTAAAGGTCGTTGGTTCGAGTCCAATACCACCCACCATACTTCGCCAAGGCTTTGTATGGCACAGCCAATTCTTAAAAGGAAATAATAAATAATGCGAATGCAAAATTAATCTTTAAAAATTTCAACGGGAATCACTTGGACGCCCCGTTGGCGTCTATTTTTTTAGAAAACACAGGCAAAGGATAAAACAAAATGGCAAAAAAATATTTAATTACATCTGCACTACCATATGTTAATAACAATTTGCATATTGGACATTTGGTTGGTTGTTATTTACCAAGTGATGTTTATGCGCGCTTTTGCCGTGCGTGTGGCCGCGATGTGTTATATGTATGTGGGGCAGACGAACATGGCACAACCAGCGAAATTGGCGCAATGAAAGAAAATATGCCTGTTGAAGAATATGTTGATAAATATCGTGCTGCACATGAAGAATCTGTAAAAGCATTTAATTTGTCTTTTGATTTATATGGTCGTACACACACCAAGACGCACGAAAAATTAATCCAATCTTTGTTTTTGCGACTGCAAGAACAAGGTATGTTGGTTGAAAAAGTATCTGTTCAACCTTATTCGGTCAAAGATGAAATGTTCTTGGCAGATCGCTTTGTTGTTGGTACTTGCCCAAAATGTGGGTATGAAAAGGCTTATGGAAACGAATGCGGCGCGTGTGATGCGACACTGGAACCAGAACAATTAATCAATCCGCACAGTGCAATTACACCAGATTCGCCGGTTGAAATGCGCGAAACTAAACATATGTATTTTAAAACCAGTGAAATGCAAGACAAATTGCGCCAATGGATTGATTCAAGACAAGGTTGGTCGAAAACTGCGTTGGCAATCGCAAACAAGTGGTTGGACGAAGGTTTGCGTGACAGCCCGATTACACGTGATTTAAAATGGGGAATTCCGGTAAATAAACCTGGGTATGAAAACAAAGTTTTCTATGTTTGGTTTGATGCGCCATGGGGATATGTTTCAATTTCACAAGACGCAAATAAAAACTGGGCAAATTGGTGGCATGGTGGCGAAGATGTTCATTATACACAGTTTATGGGCAAAGATAATGTATCATTTCATTCTATCTTTTTCCCAGCCCAAGAATTGGCAATGAATGAAAATTGGAAAACGGTTGATGTTTTAAAAGGATTTAATTTCTTGAACTTTAATGGTGCAAAAATTTCAAAATCAACTGGTAATGGAATTTTCTTGGACCAAGCAATCAACGACGCGCCTGCTGATTGTTGGCGGTATGCATTGTTGGCTTCTGCCCCAGAAACAGATGACACTGATTTTACCGTAAATCGCTTTGCGGATATTGTGAACAAAGATTTGAATGGTATGTTGGGGAACTTTGTATCACGCGTTTGCAAATTAACTGCCAAGAATTATGGAAATAATGTTCCGAAATCTGGTGCGCGTAACCCAGAACTGGAATCACAGATTAATGAAAAATTATCTGAATTAACCGAAGCATTAGAAGCGTGTGAATTTCGTAAATCAATCGCTGCGTTGCGTGGTCTGTACGCAATTGCAAATGAATATATGACGAAATGCGAACCTTGGGCATTGGTAAAAAATGGTGATACCGATGGTGCCGGGGTATGTTTGAACGAATGTTTTCAGATGATTGATTTGTTTGCGCGCGTGTCTGCACCTTTTATTCCAGACGCCGCCGCAAAGATGCAAAATATTTTTGTAAATAAAAACGATTTATCTTGGCCAACAAAATACGAACACCGTATTGCAGACGGCGCAGAATTTGCTGTACCAGAAAACTTGTTTAATCGTATTGACGATGAAACGGTTGCCAAGTTAATTGAAAAATATACACCAAAACAAATTGACAATACGCCCAAGCCCATAGTCGCAGAAATAGTTGAAGTTAAAAATCATCCATCGCGCGAAGAATTGCATATATTGTCTGTAAATTATGGTGGTGATGAAAATGTTCAGATTGTATGTGGTGCGCCAAATGTATACGTTGGTTTGCGTGGTGTGTTGGCACCTGTGGGCGCCAAATTGCCGGGTATGAAAAAGCCGCTTGCGCAACGTACAGTTGCGGGCGTTGAATCATTTGGTATGATGTGCAGTGCCGCAGAAATTGGCGCGGGCGCCGATGATAAAAACATTATCGAATTGGGCAAAGAACACGAATTAGGCAGTGAATACAAATAATATGTCTGATACACGTCTTGTTTTATTGTCTTGTTGTGCGCCTTGTTCATCTGGCGCAATCAAGCAATTGGCAGAACGTGGCATCCAAGGCGTATCTGATTTTATTGTCTTGTTTTACAACCCAAATATATTTCCAGAATCTGAATACACTAAACGTATGTCAGAACAAATAAAATACTGTGAAAATATGGGTGTAAAATATGCTGTTTTGGAATATGACCACGACGTATGGCGTGATGCAGTACGTGGTTTTGAAGATGCACCTGAACGCGGCAGTCGGTGCAGTTTGTGTTTTGAATACCGCTTTCGTCGTGCCGTAAAATTTGCGCGTGAAAATGGATATAATGCAATCGCAAGTGTTCTGGGTGTATCGCGTCATAAAAGTCAGGCGCAAGTTGATACTGCTGCACAAAAGGTTTGTGAAGACATTCAATATATGCCAATAAAGTGGGACGAAGGATTACGGACAAAAATAAATCGTGAATCCGGCTTTTATCGCCAAAATTATTGTGGTTGTGAATTTAGTATCAGAAAGATATAAAAACACCGGCATTTACCGGTGTTTTTTTAGAAAAATTTAATAACTTGCACAACGTATTAAAAGTAGTATAATCAAATCAGACATTTGTTAGTAAACGGGCTTCATACCCCATTGACTACAAAACTGCGAACAAATGTCCCGACCAACGGTCGGGATGCTGTATATCGTAAGGTATACGGGATTTGTGTAGTCAAATTTGTATGAACTCCCGACCACTTTTCAAATGTGGTCTTTTTTTTTATAAATTATAGGAGTTTTTTTATGTCATATATAAAAACTGGTCGTCCCACACGTGAAAAAAAGTATCATAAAAAGCAATAAAAAATACCGGCATTTACCGGTGTTTTTTTAGAAAAATTTAATAACTTGCACAACGTATTAAAAGTAGTATAATTAAATCAGACATTTGTTAGTAAACGGGCTTCATCGCCTTGTAAGTGTGAAAAAAACTAACCGAATGTCCCGACCAACGGTCGGGATGCTGTTGCTATACAAAAGGTTTATACCAAAGGCGCAGGGTTTGCTTGCAAAACCGATGAACTCCCGACCACTTTTCAAATGTGGTCTTTTTTTTATAAATTACAGGAGTTTTTTTTATGTCATATATAAAAACTGGTCGTCCCACACGTGAAAAAAAGTATCATAAAAAGCAATAAAAAATACCGGCATTTACCGGTGTTTTTTTAGAAAAA
>JAZNGD010000057.1:0-30977 GCA_045576255.1 Candidatus Enterousia sp. | reverse complement strand
CCCCCAGCCAGTTCTTCTTCCACTTTCTTCTTTCTGTCATTCCCACGAAGGTGGAAACAAGGTCTAATAAATTATGAAAAATTCACCTGGATCCTGGGGTCAAGCCCCAGGATGACAAAAGAGAGTAAGTTTATTTTTCTTGAAGTTTTTTCCACTTTAAAAAAACACCGTTCGTGATTAGCGTAAAATAAATTAGAATAATTTAGATACAAGTAGTGCCGGCAATGTAGTGTACAAACGCTACATGAATTGCCGGCACCGCTTGTAGATAAGTTATTATAATTTATTTTTTTAGACGCGACGTACTTTTTTCGGTCTGCACCCATTGTGTGGGATACGTGTTGTATCAGTAATGGACTGCACAATAAGACCAGCATTTGCCAATCCACGTACAGCAGATTCGCGACCCTGACCAATACCACGCATCAAAACATCAACCGTTTTCATACCCATTTCGGCGACTTTCTTACCAACCGCATCAGCAACGATTGTTGCAGCGTATGGAGTGGACTTTTTTGCGCCTTTGAAATTATTTGCACCAGCTGTCGCCCAAGTCAAAACCGCGCCAGACTGATCTGTAATTGTAATACGTGTATTATTGTTAGTCGCAACAACATGTGCAATGCCATGTGATACTTTCTTAACAACTTTCTTTTTAGCTTTTGATACTGCCATTTTTATTTTTCCTTTTTCGATGTCTTCAATTAACTATGGTGTTAATCTCTACCTTATTCAAAAATTAAGATAACGTTGCAGATATGTGTGTTGGGCGACGGGAGTGTACATTAAGTTACAAGACCAAAGCCCAACGCGCATAGATGCTGCGTTAGATTAATTTTTATTTACCCTTGGTTGCGGAACCTGCAACAACAACGCGTTTACCCTTGCGAGTACGAGCATTTGTTTGTGTACGTTGGCCACGAACCGGCAAACGGTTACGATGACGAATACCGCGATATGATTTCAAATCTTGCAAACGTTTGATATTCATTGCAACTTCGCGACGAACATCACCTTCTACTTTAAAGTTATCTTCAATATAATTAGAAATTTTGATAACATCCGCATCAGTCAAATCTTTTGCGCGCAAACCGTCTTTTAATTTCAACGCTTCACAAATCTGAGCAGCCTTGGCTGGCCCAATTCCATGAATATATTGCAACGCAATTTCAATACGTTTTTCTGATGGAATGTTAACACCTGCTATACGTGCCATTTTTCTTTTTCCTTTTTATTTAACTTCAGAATACAAAGTCCACCTTGCATTCCATACCCAAACCCACTTTTAATGGGCCATTTTCTTTTGCCAGATAATTCTATAAAAATCCATGCAAAAGTCAAATCTTGTTTTGCCCCACAGTATTAACCGCGGAAACGACCTTTCTTTTGTACTTTTCTTACAACACCACCGTATTGCTTTGCAACCAGATAAGATTGAACCTGATTCACAGTATCCAACACAACACCAGCCACAATCAAAACACTGGTTCCACCAATCATCAAAGGCATACCAACATGCGTATTCAAGATAATTGGCAATACACAAACTACAATCAAATACGCAACACCAATCGCAGTTGTACGCGATACAACATTATCCAAATATTTGATTGTCTGTTCACCAGGACGAACACCTGGGACATAGCCACCTGCGTTTTTCAAATTATTGCTGGTTTCTTCAGAATTAAAGATAACAGCAGTCTGAAAATACGCAAAGAAAGCTATCAACACAGTGAACATGATAATATAAGACCATGTTCCATATGTAAAGAAGCCCATAATCGTCTGAACAGTTAAATTTTCACTTTGAACAAAACGCTGTATAAACGCCGGCAACATCATAATAGATGAAGCAAACACAGGCCCCATAACACCAGACATATTAATTTTTATTGGCAAATATGACGCATTTGTATTCGCAACACCATTTGCCATAACCTGGCGTGGATACAGAATCTGAATACGACGCTGTGCTTGTTCAAAGAACGCAATTAAGGCGATAATACCTACTACAAACGCAACAATCAAGGCAATCATCGCAGGCGAAATTTGCCCAACTGATCCCAAAGAAATTACTTGTGCAATTCCCCCCGGAACTTCTGCGATAATACCGGCAAAAATCAATAAAGATGCCCCCTGACCAATACCGCGTGCAGTGATTTGTTCAGCCAACCACATCACAAACACAGTACCGCCAACCAATGCAATAATCGCAGACAATTCAAATGCGAACCCAGGATTTATAACCGCTGCAACACCATTAACAGGCGCCATCATTTCCAAACCACGAATAACCGCCCAACCTTGGACAACTGCCAAAAATACGGCCAAATAACGTGTGTATTGATTGATTTTCATACGGCCAGATTCGCCTTCTTTACGCAAATCCCCCAAAGACTTACTTGTTGCGCTTAACAGCTGTAAAACGATTGATGCCGAAATGTACGGGAAAATATTCAATGCCAAAACAGACATACGTGACAACGAACCACCACTGAACATATCAAACATTCCCATCATTCCATTATCCCCCTGGAACAAATGCAACACAGCAGATGCATTTACACCCGGCAATGGAATAAACGACCCGATACGATATACAATCAAAGCACCCAAGGTGAAAAAAATTCGTCTTTGCAAATCACTAAGGTTGCCAAAAAAGCGTTTCAAGAAATTCATTTGAATGATTTTTAACCGTTGCCAGGCACCCGATTTATAATCAGATGCCTGAAATTTGTTTATATTATTAGTTATTTTTTATAGAACCACCTGCTTTTACAATCGCTGCTTCGGCCGCTTTTGACCATTTATCAGCAATAATATTAACAGATGACTTGATTTCACCATCAGCCAAAACTTTCAACCCATCCAATTTACGGTTGATAACTTTTGCAGCCAACAAAGAATCAATTGTAATAACTTCTTTTGCGTTGATTTTACCACTTGCAATAAATTTTTCAATGTCACCCAAATTAACAGTCACATATTCTTTTGCAAATGGATTATTGAAACCAAATTTTGGGAAACGACGCAAGATTGGCATCTGACCACCTTGGAAAGTCGCTTGCTTGCGTGAACCACTGCGTGCTTTTTGACCTTTGTGACCACGACCAGCTGTTTTACCACAACCAGAACCCATACCACGACCAACGCGTGTTGCACCCTGACGTGCACCAAAATTATCCATCAATGCATTTAATTTCATTTCTTTTTCCTTTTGTCCTATAACTACCTATGTAGTTCTTTGTCGCATAAAAACAAGTGATTGTTTTCATACTCGGTTTAATTACTTTATTAAGCAACAACTTCAACCAAATGAGAAACCTTGGCAATCATACCGCGTACAGATTCAGAATCTGTGATTTCTTTGGTTTTGCCGATACGTCCCAGGCCCAACGCTTTCACGATTTTAACCTGTGATTCTGGACGCCCGATAGTACTTTTAACTTGTTTTACAACTATTTTAGCCATAATTCAAACTCCTGTTTATCTTTGCCCAGATTATTTATCTTCTGTTGCAACTTCTAATTTTTTACCATCACGACCAGCGATGATTTCTGCAACTGTTTTACCACGACGCGCAGCCACTGTTTTTGGTGAATTCATTTTATTGAACGCCAAGAACGCAGCACGAATCATATTGTTTGGATTGTTTGAACCTTGTGATTTTACAACAACGTCCTGAACACCCAAGCATTCGAAAACAGCACGCAACGCACCACCAGCGATAATTCCAGTACCAGGAACAGCACTGCGTACAACCAATTTGCTGGCGCCATATTTTGCAGAACTGTCATGATGCAATGTACGACCTTCTTTCAGTGGTACACGAACCATTTTTGCTTTTGCTGCTTTGGTTGCTTTTTGCACAGCAGACTGTACTTCCAAAGCTTTACCTTTACCGAAACCAACACGACCAGCCTTGTCCCCAACAACGACCAACGCTGCGAAAGACATATTGCGACCGCCCTTAACAGTTTTAGATACGCGATTGATAGAAACTAATTTGTCTACCAAATTATCCGTCTGTAATTTTTTATCATCAAAACGTGCCATTATAATACTCCGTCTTATTCAAATTATATTCTAACGCCACCAGCGCGGATTGCTTCGCACAGTGCCTTTACACGACCATGATAGCGATAGCCGCCACGATCAAAATAACAATTGTCGGCAATTTTTGCAGCAACTACACGTTCTGCAAATGCTTTACCAACCAGTTCAGCACCAGCGACATTCCAACCTTGTCCTGCAAAGCCCTTTTCTTTGGACGAAGCAGCACAAATTGTGTGGCCTTTGGTGTCATCAATCGCCTGAACTTCAATATGGCGTCCAGAACGGAAAACCGACAAACGAATTTTGCCAGGATTTTTTCTTTTCAACGCACCGCGATTTGCCAATGTGCGTCTTTCTTCTGTAGACAAATGTTTCAACATTTTATTTTTCCCTTTTTTCCGATTTCCGTAACAGCGGAAACCAAAGTTAACTATTATTTCTTTTTACCTTCTTTGCGGCGGATTCTTTCGCCCTTATAGAAGATACCCTTACCTTTGTATGGATCTGCTTTACGAACCTTGTGAATTTTGTCAGCAAACTGACCAACCAAGCATTTATCCATACCCTTGACAGTAAATTCTGTTGGCGCATCACCCATAACAACGGTCAAACCTGCTGGGATATCCATGACTACATCATGTGAATAACCTGCAACCAAAACCAATTGATTACCTTTTACTGATGCTTTATAACCAACGCCTTTCATATACATTGCTTTTTCAAAACCGTTTGAAACGCCTTCTATTGCATTACGAACATTGCGAGCCATTGTTCCCCACATTGTTCTTGATGCTTTTTCTTCTGCGTCTTTTGGATTGATAACGACTTGGTTTTCTTCGATAACAATATCAACCAAACCTGCATTTTTTGTATCCAAAGGCAATTTCAATTCACCTTTTGGGCCCTTGACGACCAAAGCGTTGTCAACAATTGCGACACTAACGCCTTCATTCAGTTTAACTGGATATTTTCCTGCACGAGACATAACTTCATCCTCACTTTATTATATAACTTTGCACAATACTTCGCCACCGACATTCATCAAGCGTGCCTTGTGATCAGTCATAACGCCATTTGGTGTAGATACAATTGCAATACCCAAGCCATTTAAAACTTTTGGCATCTTTGCACAGCCGGAATAAACACGACGGCCAGGCTTAGATACAACTGAAATTTCTTGGATAGCACCGTTTCCGCCAACATACTTTAATTCGACAACTAAATTTGAACGATGTTCATCAATTGCGTCGATGCGGAAATCAGTAATAAAACCTTCTTCTTTTAATACAGTCAAAACTGCTTGACGCAATTTGCTGTTTGGTACGACGACTGTTTCTTTACCAGCATTTTGACCATTACGGATGCGGGTAACCATATCGCCGATTGGGTGTGATAGTGACATCTTTTTTACTCCTTAACACAGCAGGGTTTCCCCTGCACTGTTTTTCTACAACTGCATTGTCCACAGTTGGGTTCTTGTTATTTTACCAGCTTGATTTACGTACGCCTGGCAATTTACCTTCGCTTGCCATTGTACGAACTTGCTGACGGCACAAACCGAACAAGCGAGAAAACCCGCGAGAACGACCTGTGACATTGCAACGATTACGCAAACGTGTTGGGTTTGCATTACGTGGCAATTTTGCCAACTTTTTCATTGCTTCAATTCTTTCTTCTGGTGTCGCATTTACAGACATTTTAGCTTTGATTGTTTCACGCTTTTTTGCATACTGCGCAACCAGCTTTTCACGTTTATGTTGTTTATTGATTAAAGCCAATTTAGCCATTTTCTTTTACCTTTTTTAATTATTTCAAAACCAATGGCAAGCCGATTTTAGACAGCAATGCACGTGCTTCATCATCTGTTTTCGCAGTTGTTGCTATAACGATATCCATACCGCGGATAGCATCAATTTTATCAACAGAAATTTCTGGGAATATCAAATGTTCTTTGATACCAAATGCATAGTTTCCACGACCATCGAACTTTGATTTTGACAGACCGCGAAAATCCTTTACGCGTGGCAAAGCAACTGTAATCAACTTGTCCAAGAAATCATACATTCTTTTACCGCGCAATGTCACCTTGGTACCAATAGCTTGACCTTCGCGCAGACGATATGTTGCAATTGATTTTTTTGCACGTGTGACAACTGACTTTTGTGCAGCAATCGCTGTCAAATCAGTAACAGCAGCATCCAATTTCTTTTTATCGGATACAGCTTCGCCAACACCCATATTTAAAACGATTTTTGTCAGTTTTGGAACTGCCAACGCATTTTTATAGCCGAATTCTTTTACCAATTCAGGCACAACTTCTTTTTCATAAATTTCACGCAATCTGCTTTGCATTTCTTTTTTCCTTTTGTTGTGTTCCCGTAACAGCGGGCAACAATCTTTAATCTAAATTATAACTGTGTACCAGATTTCTTTGCAACGCGAACTTTTTTACCATCTTTCATTTCGTATCCAACACGTGTTGCTTTTTTTGTTTTTGGATCAACCAATGCAACATTAGATACATGAATTGGTGCTTCGCGGTCAATGATTTGACCTGGCTGTTCTTGTGTTGGTTTTACGTGCCACTTATGACGATTGACACCTTCTACAACAACACGTGATTCTGTTGGGCGCGCTTCCAGCACTTTACCTTTGACGCCTTTGTATTTTCCCGAAATAACTACGACTTCGTCGCCTTTTTTAATTTTCATTTTGTGACCTTCCATCTGTTATTAGATTACTTCCGGTGCCAAAGACACGATTTTCTGAACATCGTATTTACGACGAACTTCACGCGCAATCGGTCCAAAAATACGTGTACCAATTGGTTCAAAGTTGTTTTTATTAATCAAAACAACCGCATTGTCATCAAAACGGATAATAGAACCGTCTGGACGTTTAACTGGGAACTTTGTACGAACGATAATCGCACGTTGTACAGTACCCTTTTGAACTTTACCACGTGGAATGGCTTCTTTAATAGCGACAACAATTTTGTCGCCAACTGTTGCATAACGACGATGTGAACCGCCCAAAACCTTGATACACATTGCTTTACGTGCACCACTGTTATCCGCAACTGTCATAACTGTTTCATTTTGAATCATAACTTTAATCCTTTTCCTGCAAACAAGGCAATCCCTTGCCGCTTTGTTATAGGTTCCGACTGTCGCCTTATTTTTCCCGAACCGACCTCAAAGAACCTGTTGATTATTAGTCAACTACTTCAACTGCATCGTCTTTGGACACACCAACGCGCCCTTTTACAACCCAAGATTTTGTCTTAGAGATTGGACGATGTTCTTCAATTGCAACGATTTCACCAACTTTAAATTCATTGTTTTCATCGTGCGCTTTGTACTTTTTGTTCTGCTTAACGAACTTGCCATACAGCGGATGACGGAAACGACGTTCCACTTCTACGACGACAGTTTTGTCGTTTGCTGTACTTACAACTGTTCCTTGCAGTATACGTCTTGGCATAACTATTATCCCTTATACTGTTGCTTAACCTGTGGATTTTACGCCATTTTTCACACAAAAACCACAAATTAATTTCTTGTTTTCTTTTTTCTGACCCCGTATATAATATCTTAAATTTAAGAAATCTCAACAAAAATCAGCAATTTTGTTTATTTTTTTGCAGCGTTTAATTTTGTTTTTACACGTGCAATTTCACGACGAGTCTGACGCATAACATGTGTTTTTGGCATCTGACCAGCAGCATGTTGAAAACGTTGGTTCATCTGTTCTTTTTTCAAATCAGCCAACTTGCTTTCCAAAGCTTCCATCGTCAAAGATTCATTTTTTACTTTCTTTTCTGCCATTTTTAGCTACCTTTTTTTTGCCCTGCCCCAGATTTAACTGGGGCTTTGCAATTTAATTAGTTCACTTTACGTTCAACAATTTTTGTTTTGACTGGCAGTTTTGCCGCCGCCAATGCAAACGCTTCGTATGCAACTTCTGGTTTTACACCGTCTAATTCGAACATGATGCGACCTGGTTTAACACGGCAAATCCAATATTCAACCGCACCTTTACCTTTACCCATACGAACTTCGGCTGGTTTCTGAGTCACAGGTACATCTGGGAATATACGAATCCACAACTTACCCATACGACGCATATGTCTTGTAATTGCACGACGCGCAGCTTCGATTTGACGCGCAGTCACACGTTCTGGTGACATAGCTTTCAATCCAAAAGAACCGAATGCTAATTCGCTGCCACCTTTCGCAACACCGTGAATACGGCCTTTGTGCTGTTTGCGAAATTTAGTTTTCTTTGGCATTAACATAATACAAATCCTTAATTTCTAATAATTTTTACATTATTATTTGTGCTTTCTTTCGCTGCTGCCGGCATATTCTGTCGGACGTGCCATTTCAGAAGCCAATTTTTCCTTATTAACAACATCACCTGTATAAATCCAAACTTTTACACCGATAACGCCATATGTTGTTTTGGCTTGAATTGACGCATAGTCAATATCCGCACGCAATGTGTGCAATGGAATACGACCTTCGCGGATTTGTTCGCTGCGCGCGATTTCTGCACCGTTTAAACGCCCACTGCACATAACTTTGATACCCTGGGCACCTGCTTTTTGAGCATTCTGCACAGCTTTTTTCATCGCGCGTTTGAATGAAACACGACCTTCAATCTGCTGAGCAATATTCTGCGCAACCAATTGCGCATTCAGGTCAGGACGGCGTACTTCGTAAATATTTACGACAACCTGGTCATTTTTAACCAATTTCTTGATATCATTACGCAATGTTTCGATATCAGCACCGTTCTTACCAATAATCATACCTGGTCTTGAGGTATGAATAGTCACAACAACTTTCTTGGCAAAACGTTCAATAACAATCTTTGCCAATCCAGCTTTCTTTAACTTTTTTTCAATAAATTTGCGAATTTTTACGTCTTCTGCCAACAATGCAGCATAATCTTTTTTACCTGCAATCCAGCGAGAATCTGTAATTTTATTAATAAATTCGCGCAATGAAATTGGTGATACTTTCTGTCCCATTTCTTTTTCCCTTAAACTTTGTGGGGGCGTTCTTGAAGCTTTTACGCTTTATTCAGGAACTTTCGTTCCATACCGCCCACCAACTGCGTTATTATTTCGTTGTTTCTTTTTTTGCTGCCTTTTTCTTAGAAGGTGCAACGCCAGATTCTAAAACGATTGTCAAATTTGAAAATGGTTTCAAAATAGGACGTGCACTACCGTGTGGCCCTGGCATAATACGCTTCATAGTCAATGCTTTGCCACACCAAATTTCTTTGACGAACAAAGTATCAACAGGCAGATTTTTGTTGTGTTCTGCGTTTGCAACAGCAGACAACAAAGTCTTTAACACTTCGCCAGATACGCGTTTCTTTGAAAATTTCAAGACATCAACAGCGCGTGCAACTGGCAAACCGCGAACTAAATCGCAGACCAGATTCAGCTTCTGGTGGCTGACGCGTATCATTTTATTGAACGCGCGAACCTGATTTTCTTTAATTCCATATCTTGTAGTTGTCATAACTTTTTACCCTATATTATTTTTTACCTGCCGCGGCTTTTTTATTTGCTGCGTGACCTTTAAATGTACGTGTTGGTGCAAATTCACCCAATTTATGACCAATCATATCTTCTGTGATTGATACTGGGATAAATTTATTACCATTATGAACATCAAATGTCAACCCAACCATTGACGGCACAATTGTGCTGCCACGAGACCAGGTTTTTATTGGTTTATGGTCATTTTTTTCATTCGCTGCCGCTGTTTTTTTCAAAACAGAAGGATGAACATAAGGACCTTTCCATACTGAACGAGCCATCATTTACTCCGTTTATTTCTTATTATTTCTTTTTCGCCAAATGTCTGCTGCGAATAATCATCTTAGCAGTACGCTTATTGCTACGGGTACGATATCCCTTGGCAGGAATACCTGTACGTGATACAGGTTCGTGGCCCTTAGAGTGACCATTACCACCACCCATTGGGTGATCTACTGGGTTCATTGCCATACCGCGAACTGATGGACGGATGCCCAACCAACGTGCGCGACCTGCTTTACCCAAGTTGACATTGCGTTGATCTGGGTTAGAAACGCTGCCAACTGTTGCCAAACATTCGGAATGAACTTTACGCAACTCACCACTGTTCATTTTAATCTGTGCATAAACGCCGTCTTTACCCATCAATTGCGCATAGCAACCTGCACTGCGTGCCAGCTGTCCACCTGCACCTGGTTTTAATTCGACGTTATGTACGATTGTACCGATTGGCATATTTTTCAATGGCATTGTGTTACCTGGTTTAATGTCTGCATACGCAGCCGAGATAACAACATCACCCGCTTTCAAATCGCGTGGTGCCAAAATATAAGAACGAACACCGTCTGTATATTCAATCAATGCGATAAATGCAGTACGGTTTGGATCGTATTCCAAGCGAACAACTGTTGCTGGAACATCTGTTTTTTTACGTTTAAAATCAATCAAACGATATTTGCGTTTATGACCGCCACCCTGATGAGGAACAGTCACATGACCAAAATTATTACGTCCACCTTTGGACTTTAAACCAACTGTCAAAGCCTTTTCTGGCGCACCACGGTGTAATTCACTGCGGTCTACTTGTGTTAAACCGCGTGTACCTGGTGTTGTTGGCTTATAATGTTTCAATGCCATTTTTTCTTACCTTTGTTTTCGACCTTGGCACTAACACCCATTTATTTTGGGTTCTCTGCCAAGGCGGTTTATTATACTATATATTTGCTGACAAATCCAGTTTTGCATCTGCCGGCAAAGATACATACGCTTTTTTTACAGTGCGTTGTGTACCTGTGCTGCGACCGCGGAAGGTTTTTACCTTACCTTTTACAACCACGATGTTAACCTTGGTTGGCTTTACACCATAGATTGCTTCAACGGCACGCGCAACATCTTCTTTTGTTGCAGAAACTGCAACTTCGAACGCCACACTGTTTTCTTCAGACAGTTTTGCTGCCTTTTCCGAGATAATTGGACGACGCAGTATATCATAAATACCAGCAGTTGCCACAATTTTTTTCTCTGCATTAACTTTTTTTTCTGCCATTTTGCTTACCTTCAATTCTTAAGTTTACGCTAATCTTGCTTCAACTGCTTTTACTGCATCTGCTGTCAAAATCAGTTTTTCATGTTTCAAGATGTCTAAAACATTCAAACCAATAGTTGGCAAAACATCGATATTTGCAATATTTGCCGCAGATTTTCTGAAGTTTTCATCTAATTCTGTCGCACCAACGAACAAAGCAGACGCAATATCCAATTTTTTCAATTGTTTTGCAAAAGCATTTGTTTTTGCCGCTGGTAATTTTTCAGAATCAATAACAACCAAGCTGCCATCTTGTGCTTTTGAAGACAAAGCCATTTTCAAGCCCAAGCTGCGGATTTTCTTTGGCAAGTCAATAGAATGGTCGCGAACGACTGGTCCATGAACAACGCCACCGCCACGCATATGAACATTATATCTTTCACCTTGACGTGCATTACCTGTCTTTTTCTGCTTGAAAGCTTTCTTGCCGCTGCCTGCGACATCGGAAACAGTTTTTACTGCATGTGTCCCAGCGCGTTGTTTTGCACGTTGCCATGTGACAACGCGATGCAAAATATCAGCACGTGGTTCAACACCAAAGATGCTGTCAGCCAATTCAACTGAACCGACTTTTTTACCATCAAAATTAATAATATCTAATTGCATTTTATTTACCTCACTCTTGCTGTCGCTGTTAACTTATTATTCCGCAACAGCTTCTGTTTCGGTTGCTGTTTCAGTTTCAACTGCTTCTGTTTTCATAGCAACTGTTGGAACCGGCAAATCTTTGTGTTCTTTCTTAACGGCATCTGTGACCAGAACAAATGTACCATTTGCACCTGGAACTGCGCCTTCGACGAAAATCAGATTTTCTGCTTCATCTGTACCAAACACTTTCAAGTTCTGAACTGTGACTGTTTCATTACCCATCTGTCCAGGCATCTTTTTACCCTTCAAAACACGACCTGGCCATTCACGCATACCTGTACTTCCAATTGAACGATGAGCTTTCAGAACACCATGGGTTGCTTCTTTACCGCCAAAATTATGACGTTTCATACCACCCTGATAGCCTTTACCTTTGCTTGTTGCTTGTACGTCAACGAATTGACCGGCAACAAAATGAGATGCCAGCAACTGTGTACCCGCTGGGATAACACATTCATCTGACACACGGAATTCTACAACCTTGCGATATGGTTTCAATCCTGCTTTTTCAGCTGCA
The DNA here is from genome assembly GCA_045576255.1 of Candidatus Enterousia sp. Taxonomy (GTDB): domain Bacteria; phylum Pseudomonadota; class Alphaproteobacteria; order Rs-D84; family Rs-D84; genus Enterousia. Next base: position 18,617 of record JAZNGD010000057.1, on the reverse strand, counting down.
ACCGCCTGAGGCTTTGCAACATGTTTTGCCTTTGCTTCACGCAAACCCAAAATATTTGCGATATAACCGTTTTTTTCCTGCGTGCGATTTCCAATGACAGTGCAATCACCGACAGACAATACTGTGACTGGATGTGCAACACCGCCATCATCATACAGACGCGTCATTCCTATTTTTGTTGTAATTAATCCGCTACGTTTCATTTTTTTATGCCTTTGTTTGTGCCAGTTGGTTGGTGTGATTTTTATTTACCAATACCAACACTAGCAGTTATTTTTTATTTTACAATTTAATTTTTACATCAACACCAGACGCCAAATCCAACTTCATCAAGGCATCTACTGTCTGAGGGGTTGGATTAACAATATCTACGACCGCTTTATGGTTACGGATTTCGAATTGTTCGCGTGATTTTTTATCAACGTGTGGTGAACGGTTGACTGTAAATTTCTGAATCAGTGTTGGCAAGCGAACAGGACCGACAACGTCTGCACCAGTACGCTTTGCTGTTTTAACAATTTCTTCGACCGATTCCATCAAGATGCGATGATCAAACGCTGTTAACTTGATGCGAATTTTAGATGCTGGTACCATTCTTCATTTTCCTTATATTTGTCTGGGCGGTAATCACTGACGCTTTTAATTCAGTTACACCGCCCACGACTGTTTAATTATTTAATGATTTTAGATACAACACCTGCGCCAACTGTGCGACCGCCTTCGCGGATAGCAAAGCGACGACCTTCGTCCATAGCAATAGGTGCAATCAATTGCACTGTGATACGAACGTTGTCACCTGGCAGAACCATTTCTTTGTCTGCTGGCAATGTAATTGTACCAGTTACGTCTGTTGTGCTGAAATAGAACTGTGGACGATAGTTCGAGAAGAACGCTGTATGACGGCCACCTTCTTCTTTTGTCAAGATATAAACTTCAGCTTCAAAGTCTGTGTGTGGTGTAATAGAACCTGGTTTGCAGATAATCTGACCGCGTTCTACTTCTTCTTTCTTTGTACCACGCAACAACAAACCAACGTTATCACCAGCTTCACCTTGATCCAACAATTTGCGGAACATTTCAACGCCAGTTACAGTTGTTTTTTGTGTTGGACGCAAACCAACGATTTCACATTCATCACCAACTTTGATAACACCAGATTCTACACGACCTGTGACCACTGTACCACGACCTGTGATAGAGAATACGTCTTCAATTGGCATCAAGAATGGTTTATCAACTGGACGTTCTGGCAATGGGATATATTCGTCGCATGCTTTCAACAAAGCATCGATTGCTTCTTTACCCAAACCATCGTTCTTTTCTTCTACTGCAGAAACCGCTGAACCACGGATGATTGGTGCATTGTCGCCATCGAAACCGTTTGCAGACAACAATTCACGGATTTCCATTTCAACCAATTCCAACAATTCTGGATCGTTTGCCAAGTCACATTTGTTCAAGAAAACGATAATCTTGCCCATACCAACCTGACGTGCCAACAATACGTGTTCGCGTGTCTGAGGCATTGGACCGTCTGTCGCAGCAACAACCAAAATCGCACCGTCCATCTGCGCCGCACCTGTAATCATGTTTTTAACATAGTCAGCGTGTCCTGGGCAGTCAACGTGTGCATAGTGACGTTCTGCTGTTTCGTATTCAACGTGTGCTGTATTAATTGTAATACCACGTTGTTTTTCTTCTGGTGCATTGTCAATTTGGTCAACGCCTTTTGCAGCGTCTGCACCAACACCATAGTAGTGAACAATAGCCGCTGTCAATGTTGTTTTACCATGGTCAACGTGACCAATTGTACCAATATTGACGTGTGGTTTGCTTCTTACGTACTTTTCTTTTGCCATTAGTTTTCTCCTTAGGCTTTGTTTGTTAAGTTTAAAACTTTTTGTTTATTATTTCGTCAGCTTTTTGATTACTTCGTCAGCAACGTTTGATGGGACTTCGTCATAGTGTGACAATTCCATATATGGGTTTGCACGACCTTGTGACAAAGAACGCAATGTTTTTACGTATCCGAACAAGTTTGCCAATGGAACGAACGCCAAAATCTGTTGGTTACCGAATTGAGTTTCGATACCATTAATTTGTCCACGACGACTGTTCAAGTCCCCAATGATGTCACCGACGTATTCTTCCGGTGTAGTGACCGAAAGTTTCATAATCGGTTCCAGCAATTTCGGCGACGCTTTTTTCATTGCTTCGCGGAAGCAAGCGCGTGCCGCAATTTCAAAGCATAATACATTAGAGTCAACTTCGTGATACTTACCATCTAATAATGTAGCTTTGAAATCCACTGTTGGATAGCCAATCAAAACACCTGTTTGTTGTGCTATCTTCAAACCCTTTTCAACACCTGGTATATATTCTTTTGGAATAGAACCGCCAACAATCTTGTTTTCAAATTCATATCCCTGCCCTGGTTCCAAAGGTTCAAATTCAATTTTAACCTGAGCATACTGACCAGAACCACCAGACTGTTTCTTGTGTGTATATTCTTCTGTGACAGGTTTACGGAATGTTTCACGATACGCAATACGTGGTTCGCCAACATTAACATCAACCTTGAATTCACGCAACAAGCGGTCAACCAAAATTTCCAAATGCAATTCACCAACGCCAGACAAAATTGTTTGACCTGATTCTTCGTCAACAGATACACGGAACGAAGGATCTTCTTTTGCCAACGCTTGCAAACCCAAAGACATCTTTTCAATATCTGCCTTGGTTTTTGGTTCAACTGCAATACTGATAACCGGTTCTGGAACGTGGATAGATTCCAACAAGATTGGATTAGATTCATCACACAGTGTATCACCAGTGATTGTTTCTTTCATACCAACCAATGTAATAATATCGCCAGCAGATGCTTCTTTGATTTCTTCACGATTATTAGAATGCATCAACAACATACGGCCAACGCGTTCGCGTTTATTACGATTAGAATTATAAATGTACGAACCGGAAACCAATTTACCAGAATAAATACGGATAAACATCAAGTTCCCAACGAATGGGTCATTTGCAACCTTGAACGCCAATGCACTGAATGGTTCTTTGGCATCTGGTTTGCGTTCATCAGCTGTTTCGCCGTCCATTTTTGTACCCTGAATCGCAGGAATATCCAATGGGCTTGGTAAATAGTCGACAATCGCATCCAACAATGGCTGAACGCCTTTGTTTCTAAATGCTGTGCCACACAAAATTGGGTTAAAGTTTTGTGCAATTGTACCCTTGCGAATCAATTTTTTAATAGTTGCTGTATCTGGAACATTACCTTCCATATAAGCTTCCATAATTTCATCGTCCAAAGTCACAACTTCTTCAATCAATTTATCGTGTAATTCTTGGGCTTTTGCTTTCAATTCTTCTGGAATTTCGATTGTCTTGGGATCTTTACCCATATCGTCTTCCCAGATTAAACCCTTCATTTCCAAAACATCGACAACACCGCGGAAAGCATCTTCTTCACCAATTGGGAAATTCAAAACCAATGGATTTGCACCCAAACGTTCACGAATCATATCAACACAACGGAAGAAGTTCGCACCCGTACGGTCCATTTTATTAATGAAACACATACGAGGAACCGCATAACGGTCTGCCTGACGCCATACTGTTTCTGTTTGTGGTTGTACACCAGACACAGATTCAAATACAGCAACCGCGCCGTCCAATACACGCAAAGAACGTTCCACTTCCATTGTAAAGTCAACGTGTCCTGGGGTGTCAATCAAGTTAATACGATGATCGCGCCAGAAGCATGTTGTCGCCGCAGATGTAATTGTAATACCACGTTCACGTTCCTGTTCCATCCAGTCCATAGTTGCACCACCATCGTGCACTTCACCGATTTTATAGGTCTTACCAGTATAGAACAAAATACGTTCCGAAGTTGTTGTTTTGCCCGCGTCAATATGAGCCATAATGCCGATATTGCGGTACATATGTAAAGGTGCGGTTTTTCCAACTGACATATCGTCTTTCCTTTGCTTTTATATTTATTACCAACGGAAGTGAGCAAATGCTTTATTTGCTTCTGCCATTTTATGTGTATCGATTTTCTTTTTAAATGCGCCACCCTGACCATTCAACGCATCACGCAATTCGCCGAACAATCTTTCTTCCATGCTGCGTTCGCCACGTTTACGCGCAAACATAACCAGCCAACGCAATGCCATTGTCTGTTGACGCACAGGTCTTACTTCTACTGGAACCTGATAAGTTGCGCCACCGACACGACGACCTTTTACTTCTACGGATGGTTTCAATGCATCAACAGCTTCCAAGAAAGCGGTTAATTCGTCACCGTCTTTTGCAATTTTCTTTAATTTATCCATTGCACCATAAACGATATTTTCGGCAACTTCTTTTTTACCATCCCACATAACAACATTAATACATTTTGCAACAACCAGATTATGATATTTAGAATCTGGCAAAATTTCACGTTTTGTTGCAGCCTTACGTCTTGACATTTTGTTTTTTCCTTTTATCACTTCATCTGCGAAAACACAGATTACTCACATACATTACATATGTGTGGTTAACTTGATTATTTCTTTGTTTTGGCACCGTACAAAGAACGACCTTGCTTACGTGCATCAACACCCTTGGTATCCAAGACACCACGAATAATATGATATTTAACACCAGGCAAGTCCTTTACACGACCGCCACGAATCATAACAACACTGTGTTCCTGCAAGTTATGACCTTCGCCAGGAATATAAGCAGTTACTTCGCGGCCATTTGCCAGTTTTACACGGGCAACCTTACGCTGCGCCGAGTTAGGTTTTTTCGGTGTAGTCGTATAAACACGAGTGCAAACGCCACGTTTCTGTGGGTTTTCCATCATGTCAGGTGCTGTACTTTTTGCAACAACCTTTTTACGAGGCTTCCGAATCAGTTGGTTTACTGTTGGCATTCAAAATTCTCTTTCTTTTTTCTACCTGTTTTTAGTCTGCACAAAACCCGCTTATCAGTCTTATTTCAACGACTTAACGTCGGATTATAATTCTGAAAACAAAAGCGGTTTCATGTGTTTCTTGCTTTCCTTATTTACACAGAAAGCGAACATACTATAACCACCGCCCCCCCAATTGTCAAGAAAAATCTAGGAAAAAAACGTGTAAATTTCGCTTGAAAACCCCGAAAAAGTAGGATTTTAAACAGCATACAAAAAATGACAAAAAAAATATCAGTATACAGAATAAAAAATCCGTCATTTGACGGATTTTTTCTAAAAGTCCACACCAAATTGCACCTTGAACGCCATAGGCGCCCGTTCAAAGCTGTGCACAACATCTTTTTCTGTATAAAATCCTATATACTTAAACGCATCAATATTATAATTTATTCCAAACCCAAGGCGCAAATGTTCACCATCGTAATATTCATCAAACAAATCAAAATCAAACATCAATTCCGCAACTAAATTCCAACTGGAATCAATCAGATATTGTCCTTGGATTCCGACTGTCATCGCCCACGCATCGCGATTAAAATGCGGCAAATCGTCTTTCAGATAATCCAATTCAACCACACCAGCAACAGTCCAAAAATCCGTCGTACGACCAACACGCGCACCCAGTGTCCAATTATACGCAACTGTTTCCAGACTGTCTTTGGTATTGTATACCTGGGTGACAGACGCATATATATCCGCCCGTTTTTCACCCTGTGTCAAAACAGACCAATCTATCCCCAGTTGCAAATTATTCCACGCCCATTTCCCAAATTCTGGGTCGTCAGAAGAATCATAAGACCCACTGGTTGACAATGACACTGTCAAACCATCGGTTATACCATACCCAAATTCATCACGCATATAAAATTGTTCAAATTTGGTATTTAATTCAATCGGTGTCAAAATATTATAAAAGCGCCCTTGGGCTGGGCTGTAAAACGGATTGCCATTAATGACATTTGCAGCACTTGCTGATGTGGCAACTAATACCGTCGCCACTGGAACAAACAATATTTTTTTCATATACATATCCTCTTTCGCACTTACATTTTAAGAGATATAAAAAAATATATAAACAGGAACATAATCCAATATTTTACTTGGGACACAAAACAGACACCCTACTTTTATCTACCCCAATATCCTTGGATACAGAATCCAACAATTTTTGACAATCAATTCCCTCTTGTTTAAAATACCGACCAAAAACAGAAAAATATTCTATTTTCCCCGAATCCAAAGCGATTGCTACTGCACTTTTACCTTGATTATTTTTCTTATAAAACGCCGCTTCATAAAAATACTCTTTACTTCGTTCATCCAATAAACTAATACACAAGCTCGCAAAAGAAGCAAAAACATCTTTTTCTTCTACATCTACAAAAGCATGCCAAAGCGTATCGCCTCCACTGTCCGATTGCCAACAAACCTCATTGTCCGTATCAACATATACATCGTATGGTTTATTCCCAACTCTAATTCCAGAGATTATCTCATCCATATCCGAAACAAATAATTGCGATGCAATACCACCAGATTCAGACAAAAAATTACGCACAATCGACACATCGTCATTGACACAATCAAGACTCTTTAAATAAGCACAAATTTTTTCCCCAGACAATTCCTCATTCATGCTAATTACAACGAAACGCTCTTCTTGACCCAATGACCGTAAACAATTATAAAGCTCACAATTTAAATGAACATCCATAAAGTCCTGTATACAAAGATTACGAGACCTATACTCTGACCGTTGTGCATCAGTCAATTCATTCCAATTAAGTTTATACCCATCAAACTGTTGATACTGAGCTTTCTCCCAATACTTAAATTTTGCAGCAACCGCCGGTTTCATACACTTTGCATACAAAGAACCTATATCTGAATCAGAACTATTTTTTGCCCCCAGCGCCCCACTAATATCAATAAATACAATCAATAAAAAAAATACAAATTTCATTTTCCCCCCTTTTTTTACCAAAACAAAAAGACCGTCGCAAACAGACGGTCGGGGTGTTCAAAAATCATATCAAGTAATGATCCTATTGGCCTTCAATATATAACCAACAGCACCCCGACAAAACGGGGGATGAATTATAAAAAACGGTACAAAAAGCACCGAAACACATCGGATTACGATGCTTTCGCACCGACTTGATACAAGGCTTTTGAAGACCCCGAACTCGCATCCCTGCGAATTCGCACATCATTATAACACAATCAATTAAAAAAAACACTAAAAAACAAACCCCGACCTGACGGTCGGGGCATATAATTTTTACAATAATTAGAAATTATATGTAAATCCGATTTGGAAATCGCCAGTATTTGCAACATTAGCAGAATCAACACCTGCCCCAAATTTCCAACTGTCAACAACACCCAAATCGTCGTTTTTAAAGTTATACCCTGCATACACACCCAAGAAGTTCAAGTTTGCATACAATGTAAACGATTCAGAAACATCGTATGTAATCATCGGAACAACAGACGCATTTAATACCGACAATGTTTCCGAGTCAATATTTTCATCATCTGGCACACCCGTCAAAAAGTCCATACCAACAGCACCCTTTAACAGCAATTTAACATCACCAAACTGCGCCACTTTATAACGCGCAAAGGCATCAAATCCGTAAGAATAAGTTTCACCATCAACACCATAATTTTCCGCCAAATAACGATGATCGTACCCAAAATGCGCAGCCAAACCTAAATCCCAATCAGAGTTATACTTCCAACCAAACTCTGGTGCGACACTTAACGAAGAAGTATGTTCACTGTCTGTTTTAACAGCCGCGCTGCCACCGACAAAATAGTTAGTTTCTGCAAATGCGCTTGATACCGCGAAAAACGCCAACAAAGAAGTTAATGCTAATTTTTTCATATTCATTCCTTTCGTTTTTGTTTAGCTAAAGCCAAATTGTTATCCGGCTAATACAATTTTATCAGGTAAAAAATCCCATGCGCAAGGCCAAAGATTTTTGCAGACAAGACTAAAATATGATATAATCATGCGCATACACGAATCGAAAAACAAGACAAGAACACACATCAAACGCCCACAGCACGGGCGTTTTATTAACTTTGTTATAATTTGTTATATTTTTTAATAATTATCAAAAATAATATTGTGACGATTTTTTAATTTTTATTTTTAGATTTTTTTATCTCGCGCCAGGCATTATGATTTTTTTGATGTTGTGCATAATCAATTGAAAATCTGTGTCCGCCCTGCCCGTCTGCCACAAAAAACAAGAATTTTGTTTTCGCAGGTCGCAACACCGCCCGCAGCGCCCCCAACCCAACATTAGCAATTGGCGCAGGCGGCAACCCAGCATTTCTGTACGTATTATAAGGACTGTCTATTTTCAAATGACCACTTAACAGCGGCGCCCCCTGCATATCCCCCAACCCATCTGTTAAAACATATACAACAGTTGGGTCTGCCTGCAATCGCATCCCCTTGTTCAAACGATTTAAATAAACACTAGCTACAATAGGCATCTCACGCACAACAGGTGTTTCTTTTTGAACAATGGACGCCAATATCAAAACCTGATTCCAATTTTTAAGTGGCTTTGGCAATTCACGATTCGCTTTTTCTAAATGCGCGCGCACATCTATCATTTTCTTACGCATCAGTTCCAATACCGCTAAGCGTTCTGTTCCACGCGCCACCCGATATGTATCTGGAAAAATCTGTCCATCCTTTAAATTACAAACGGGCCGCGCAGTATTATCTGTGCACTCAACCCCACCTGTCAGTCCAGAATGTTGCAACAATAAATTTTTAATTTGCTTAACCGTCAAACCTTCGGGAACAACAATATTTGTTGTTGCAACATCGCCCGACACCAGCATTTTTGTAATTCCCCACAAACTTGCCCCACGTGGAATATCATATTGCCCACTTTGAACTTTTCCACCATGAAACCGAACAGACGCAATAAATAAATCTTTGGAATCGATAAGATTATGTTTCATCAATCGATTTGCAACACCCGTCACAGAATCGCCACGTGCCACATTAAAAACGACCGGCGATTTAACAGGCGATTTAATACAGAAAACATATATAAAACCTGCCACAAATACTATGGCTGGCACCACCACAAACCATAACAATATACTTTTTTTTAAGAATCTTCTGCATCGCGACATAGTTTAAATTATGACAGATTTAAATATATTTGCAACCAACACATATAATATAAACCACCCTGAATGGGTGGTCGCTATTTTTCTTCATCGTCTTTACCAAGTCCAATTGTATTTTTGATTGGGTCAACGATTGATTCTTTGGCGCTGTCCAATGTACGAATAAGCGCACGTCTGATTTTACCACTGATTGTCATCGGCAAGGTATCAACAAATTCAATTATCCGTGGTGTTTTATAATGCGCGGTATTTGTTTTAACATAATTTTGCAACTGTCGCACCAAAACATCGTTTGCCTGGAAATACCTATTCAGAACGATTGTCGCCTTGACCGCCTGGCCACGTGACGCATCTGGCACCCCAGTGACCGCGACTTCACGAACCGCCGGATGTTCCAGCAAAACAGATTCTACTTCAAACGGACTGACACGATAACCACTGGTCTTTATCAAATCATCGTTTCGACCGACGAACCAAAAATACCCATCTGAATCCAGATACGCCATGTCACCAGTATGATAAAAATCATCACGATATGCAGACGCCGTTTGTTTATCGTTTTTATGATAGCCTTGGAACAATCCCAAAGGTTTGCCATCTTTTACATTGACACAAATTTCACCAACAACATTTGCATCTGTAATTCTGCGTCCACGTTCGTCCAGCAATTGTATATCCCACCCTGCTGCCGGCAATCCCATTGACCCTGGCTTTGGTTCAATCCATTGATTTGTAAATAACAACACAGAAGTTTCAGTCTGTCCAAAACCTTCGTGCAACTTTACACCCGTCTTGTTCAAAAATTGTTCATACACTTCTGGATTCAGCGCTTCACCTGCAACATCAGCTTTGACCAAAGATGACAAATCATATTTTTTCATATTTGCATGAATCATCATTTTATATGCCGTTGGTGGCGCACAAAACGAAGTCACTTTGTTTTCTGAAATAGCGCACAATAAATCATTCGCTGTAAACACACGCGAAAAATCAAACACAAACACAGTGGCGCCTGCCAACCATTGACCATACATTTTACCCCAAGAACATTTTGCCCACCCAGATTCAGACAAAGTAAAATGAATATCGCCATCAGTTAATCTTTGCCAAAATACCGCGGTGTTAATATGTCCCAACGGGTACGCAAAATTATGCGCAACCATTTTTGGCATATCTGTTGTTCCACTTGTAAAATAAACCACCATAGTATCAGTATTTTTATTTGGTACGCGTTCAAAATCACTGGGGCATTTTTCGCACGCATCTGCAATTTCTGCACAGTCAATCAATTGCACAGAATTGTTATCCCCAATTGCTGCCTTGATTTCATTTACAACAATACCATCATCAAAAGCGACAACTGTTTTTACATCTGCCGCCTTGATACGAAATTTAATATCTTCGGATTTTAATTGATTAGTTGATGGAATTGGAATCGCCCCCAACTTGTGCATAGCCATCATCAACACCCAATATTCCCATCTGCGACGCATAAACAGCAAAACGGTATCGCCACGTTTAACCCCACGCCCAGACAAAAAGTTTGCAACTGCGCCTGACATATCAGACAACATTTTAAAAGTAATTTCTTTTCTGTCACCAGAATCATTTACCCACAAAATCGCCACTTTATCTGGTGTTTCGCCGGCCATAACATCAACAACATCGTATGCAAAGTTAAAATCATCTGGAACAACGGGTGCCGCATTTTGAATATAATCATCATAATTATCAAAATTTTTCTTCTTTAAAAACCTTGATGCAAACATATTTCTTTCCTTTTCCATAAGACTAAATAAATATGGCGCAAATATGAAAAATTACAAGAAAAAATTTAAAAAAATATTGCAATTTTTATTAAAACCCTGCATAATCAGCAACACGATTGTCGGAGTATAGCTCAGCCTGGTAGAGTGCTACGTTCGGGACGTAGAGGTCGTGGGTTCGAACCCCGCTACTCCGACCACATTAAAAAGCAATAAAAAAGACATCCATTATGAAAAAGAAATTATGTTTAAACTATAAATTGTTAGCTTGGATTCCTTTAATCTTGATGACAGGTTGCAAAAAAGCAGAACATAAAAATATCATTTTAAACCCAACAACCGTCGGAAACATTCGTACAATACTGATAAAAGATACACAATCAAACACCGAAAGAATTTTCAAAACAACATACACACCTGGTTCAGATTTCGATTATTTAAAAGTTGGCGATACGGTATCTATTAAATCCCGTTTTGGTTTTCCAGACGATTATCAAAAACGCAAAGTTTTAGAAACAGAAATGTTTCGTTTATCTTATAACAATGACAGCATAGAAAACCGCAAAGCGCGCAAAGCATATGAAAACCAAGTAAAATACTTTGAAAGCATAAAACAATCAATGACAAATTCGCAAGAATTATAAAAAAAACCGCCAATCGGCGGTTTTTTTTACTGTTCGACTTTTTTCAAAACCAAACTGGCGTTTGTTCCCCCAAAACCAAATGAATTACTGATTGCAACATCAACTTTGCGCTGTTTCGCAACATGCGGAACCAAATCAAAATCGCCAACTGCATCTTCTGGGTCGTCCAAGTTAATTGTTGGTGGCACAACGCCATCACGCAAAGCTAAAACACAGAATATCGCTTCAACTGCACCAGCAGCCCCCAACAAATGCCCCGTCACAGATTTCGTAGAAGACATTGACACTGGCAACCCTGCGAATAAATTTTGAACCGCAGCCAATTCACCAACATCCCCCAAACCAGTCGAAGTTCCATGCGCATTGATATAGTCAACATCGCTTGGTTGTAAACCTGCATCTTTCAACGCAGCCTTCATTGCACGCAGGCCGCCTTCGCCACCTTGGGCCGGCGCTGTAATATGATACGCATCACCAGACATACCATATCCTGCAACTTCGGCATAAATTTTTGCACCACGTTTTACAGCATGGTCATATTCTTCCAAAACCAAAATCCCTGCACCTTCGGACATAATAAAACCATCGCGATTTTTATCCCATGGGCGCGATGCTTTTTCTGGCGCGTCATTACGTGTACTTAAAGCACGCATTGCGGAAAACCCAGCCAAACCAATACGACCAACCGCACCTTCGGCACCGCCACAAATCATAATATCTGCATCGCCATGCTGAATAAGACGCGCACCTTCACCAATAGAATGGGCGCCCGTTGCACAAGCCGTCACAACAGAAACATTAGGTCCCTTGAATCCGTACTTGATAGAAACATTTCCAGCTGTCATATTAATAATGCCTTTGGGAATAAAGAAAGGACTTACACGACGTGGCCCACCAGTATGTAATTCAACACAATTTTCATAAATAGTATTCAAACCGCCAATACCACTGCCAATTGAAACACCAATACGTTCTTTGTCGCCATCAAAAGAATCCAGTCCTGCATCTTTGACCGCTTCGTCCGCGGCAACCAACCCATAAATAATCGATTTATCCAATTTGCGCTGTTCGCGTGGTTCAACAACCGCATCAGGATTATATTGCCCAGGTTCTGTTCCTAATTGTGGAATACCTGCAATTTGCGATGCTAAATCTTCGACTTCAAAAGAATCAATTTTGCGCACACCAGATTTACCTGCAACGACATTTTTCCAAGCGTATTCAACCCCTGTTCCCACAGGCGACACAATTCCCATACCAGTAATAACAACTCTTCTCATTATATACATTCCTTTATAATATTAATACACAAAGGCATCTTAAACTTTTTTATCAAGAAATGCAAAAAAAATCCGTCGAAAAACATATCGACGGAAAAAAATATTTCGATACAAAAACTATTATTTTTTATTTGCTTCGATATATTTAACTGCATCACCAACAGTTTCCAACTTTGCAGCAGCATCGTCTGGAATAGTGATATTGAATTCTTTTTCTACTTCCATAACAAATTCTACAACGTCCAAGCTGTCTGCGCCCAAGTCGTTAACAAAAGCAGCAGTTTCTGTAACTTTTTCTTCTGGTACACCCAGTTTATCAGCTACGATTTTTTTTACTTGTTCAAAAGTTGTCATTTTTTTTCCTTTATTTTAGTTAAATTGTTTGGTCCATACCATGACCGTCATTGTGGTTAAGCCTATCATTTTCGAATAATACTGTCAAGCAATTATAACAAATGATAACATCAGAAAGAAATCACTGCTTAAAATTCTTCTGCAAAAACATTATCTAAAACCGTATTAAAATTTCTGCGCAAATCTTCTTTATCAGCAGTCCACACCAACTGACGCATTAAAAATTTATGTACATCATCCATTGTTAAATTGGGGATTCCTGCCTGGGTCACCACCCGTTTCCACGAAGTACGTGGGTCCATTATATGCATACCACCATGACTTGGAAAGACCCAATCATCATCTTGTGGTAAATCTTGCAATAAAACAACCGCCCTGTCTGCCAATGGCATTCCACGCCACATATAACTATTGAAATCCAAGTCTTCCCACGACATAGAAAATATTTTTGAACGTGGCGCGAACCCGTAAATCAACATCAAGAAAGCGGCACGCAAAACAATATCTTTCTGTTCATTAATTACGCGCACCAAACGTTTTAAACCGTCTTTGTTCAGTGGTCTGACCCGTCTGTTTTGTTTAATTTTTTCCAGCGCAACAATTGGATTATTCTTTACATACCCCATTTCAACTGCGTAATTAAAAATACTTTGCAACAAATCCCGCATACGTGCAGCAATTGCATTTCCAGAAATTTTTGCAATAACTTGTTCTGCATCATCGGACGAAATTGTATCTAATTTTTTTTCAAACAAATCATTCAAATGCAGATTTATTGCACGCACCAATTTCACATAAGAATCTTCACATCTGCGCACTTTATTTTTCAAATAAAAATCTGTAAATTCTTTAAAGGTAATTTTTTTTCTTCGAACCGTCACTTTTTTATTAGCCACATCTAAAACCCCCGAAACAGCACATCTTGCCGCATCAATATCAATTGTTGGATAATTTCCGATAATAATTCTTTTATCTTTACCATGCACACGTTTACGAACAAAGAACGTTTTAATTCCACGACTGGTGACATACATACGCAAACGCGGTTCTTCAATATCTTGCACGACATCAAAACCACGGCTGGGTGCCGGCAAATTATCAAGTATATAAGAATTAAAATAAAACTGGTGTGCCATTTTGGCCCCCTTTATTTTTTAACTACGAAACCTTCAGCGCGTTTATAAATGCGGACTGTGGGATTTCTACGTTACCGAACGAGCGCAAACGTTTTTTACCTTCCTTTTGTTTTTCCAGCAATTTACGTTTACGAGTTATATCCCCACCATAGCATTTTGCAGTCACGTCTTTACGATATGCCGCAATAGTTTCACGCGCGATAATTTTGCCACCAATTGCAGCCTGCAATGGGATTTTAAATTGATGACGCGGTATTAAATCTTTTAATTTTTCAACAATTTGACGACCGCGTTTTTCAGCAAAAGAACGATGACACATAAATGACAAAGGCTCTACATTTTCTTCGTTAACCAAGATATTTACTTTGACCAAATCGGACGCCTGATATCCATAAACAACATAGTCAAAAGACGCATACCCCGAAGAGATTGATTTTACCCTGTCATAGAAATCAAACACAATTTCCGCCAACGGCAATTGATAAACCAACACTGCCCTGTTCCCAACATAAGAAATATTTTCCTGCACGCCGCGACGTTCCGCACACAACGACATAATTCCACCCATATATTTATCTGGCATCATAATTGTCGCACGCACCCAAGGTTCTTCAATACTTGCGATTTTAGTAGGCTCGGGCATATCGGCAGGATTTTCCAAATCGATTACCGAACCATCACGCAAATGAATTTTATACAGCACGCTTGGCACAGTATTAATCAAGTTTAAATTAAATTCGCGCGATAATCTTTCGCTGATGATTTCCATATGCAGCAGCCCCAAGAATCCACAGCGCAAACCAAACCCCAGCGCAGACGACTTTTCCACAGTAAACATAAACGACGCATCATTTAACGCCAACTTTTCTGCACTTTCGCGAAATGTCGGATAATCATCAGCTTCGACAGGAAAGAAAGACGAAAACACCACTGGCACAGACGGCTTGAACCCAGGCAACGCCTTTGCGTTTTCGGCCCGCGCATCAACGATTGTATCACCGACCTTACAGTCGTGAATTGTCTTCATCCCGGTAATAATAAATCCGATTTCACCGGTATCCAGTTTATCGACAATTATCATTTTTGGTGTAAAGTATCCGATTTTATCGACGACATATTCTGCCCCGGTTGCCATAAACTTAATCTTTTGACCACGATTTAAAACGCCATCAACGACACGCACCAAAATAACAACCCCCAAATACGAATCGTACCAAGAATCAACCAACAGCGCACGCGTTGGGGCATTTTCGTCACCATGTGGTGGCGGCAATTTATTAACAATTTCTTCCAGCAATTCCGGCACCCCATCGCCAGTTTTACCGGACACAGCCAGCGCATCTTTTGCATCCAGCCCAATAACATCTGCAATTTGTTCACGCGCAGCGGCGACATCACTGGACGGCAAATCAATTTTATTCAGCACAGGCAGCATTTCCAAATCATTATCCAACGCCAAGTAAGCATTTGCCAACGTTTGGGCTTGGACACCTTGGGTTGCGTCGACCAAGACCAACGCGCCTTCGCATGCAGCCAACGACCGCGACACTTCGTACGAAAAATCCACATGTCCCGGCGTATCCATCAAATTCAGTTGATACACTTCGCCATTTTTTGCCTTGTAATTCAGTCGCACAGTTTGTGCCTTGATAGTAATACCGCGTTCACGTTCAATATCCATAGAATCCAAGACCTGGGCCTTCATTTCACGCGACTGCAAGCCACCAGTAAATTCAATCAACCTGTCTGACAGCGTTGATTTACCATGATCAATATGTGCAACAATTGAAAAATTACGAATATTAGACTGTTTCATACAAATACACCTATGCTTTTATGCGGCAATGATAAACCAGTATTACCCCATTCGCAAGGCGTTTTTTTTATTCATTTATAAATTATTCAGCAATTCGTCGATTCGGGCAGCTTTTTCCAGCGTATCATCGTATTGGAATTTAATATCCGGCACATATTTTTGATTCATACGCGCAGCCAATTCGAATCGAACATTTTTTGTAATATCATCTAATTTTTTTTGCACAGCCCCAACATCTGGGTTTCGCGTATAGAAAAACAATCGCACGAATTGCAATCCGCCATGTGCAACTGCCCCGACCAAAGACACACCACCAACGACAGCATCATCACCATAATTATCGCGCAGTATTTCTGCGACCAGTGTTTGAACTTTGGCGGCGACGCGTTCGCCACGATTAGAATTAAATTGTCTTTTTTGCATATAAAAACCTTATTTATTCTGTATTGTAAAATATTAAATAATAAATTATAATCAAGAAAATTTTTTCATCAAAGGCTTGGTTATGAAATTTTCAGAATTTATATTAAAAAAATCAGAATCGCGCGGATATTCGTGGATTGTATTTTTATTAACGATATGCGAATCGATATTTTTATTTATTCCACCCGAAGTATTTATGACTCCACCGATTATCGCGAACAAAAAGCGTGCATTACCGATAACGATTTCTGCATCTTTGGGTTCTATTGTTGGTGGTGCGATTGCATATATGATTGGGTTATGGCTGTATGATTCTGTTGGTATATGGCTGATTGAAACGTTTTCGAATCCAGAATTAATTGAAACCGCAATCAAGCCTATGTTTTCCAAGTACGGCATATTAATAATTGTACTGACTGCGGTGACCCCGATACCGTACAAGTTATTGGCAATATGGTTGGGCTTTATTGGATATCCGATGTTGTTATTTTTGGCAGTATCTGCGATATTCCGCACAGGCCGCTTTGCGATAATTGCAACATTACTGTACTTTTTCCAAGGACGTGCGAACACAATTGTAAAGAAATATTTTTGGCCATTAACTGTTGGCGCGATTATTGCCGCAGTTCTTGGGATTGGATTAATAAGCCTGTTTTAATTTAAAATTTTTTTACAAAAAAAAGTGCGCAATGCGCACAAATTAAAATCTGACAGATTAATTAACAACGGTCGTAGTATTACGATTCTTGGACCAAATTGCTTCGCCTGTTCCAAAGTATCTGGGTTTTTCCTTGCCGTACGACACAGTCTTTAATCTTTCTGGTTCGATACCTTCGTATATTACGACGTGTGCGGCGTTTCCGGCGCGCAGCGCCCCCAGTGCCAGATTATATTCTGTTGAACCACGTTCGTCACAGTGACCTTGGATAACGATATTTTTTTCTGGGTTATATTTTAAATACAACGCTTGGGATTTTAATTCTTTACGTGCATCTGACGATATTTCAGCAGAATCGAACGCGAAATAAACCTGATTATCATTAATATCAGAAGGCACCCCACTGCATGCAGCCAGCGCGCAAGTCAAAGCAACAAGCAAGAATTTTTTCATATTTTTCCTTTTTTCAGGTTTATTTTAATAATTTGTTTATTCTGTTGTCAACATTAACTTTTTTTATCGCTTGGCACCAAAGGCAAATTATGATAAAATTTCCATATTATAATAATATAAAAAGAAAGGAAAAAATCGTGAAAAAAATAGTTTCTTTAGCTGTACTGGCAACATTGACAACAACTGGTGCGATTGCCGCCCCCAGTTATATCAAGCGTGATTCTGCGAATGGGTATCGTGTGACATACGATTACACAGACAAAGCGAACACTGGCTGGTACATTGGTGGTCGTGTTGCGCTGAATTTATTAAGCTGGAAAAACGATTATTCGACCAACGCGCCAGACGCCAACCAATTACAAGACGACGATTATTTTGAACCATTATTTGGCGGCAGTGTATTTGTGGGCAAGACATTAAAATATCTGTGGCGCGCCGAAATCGAAGGCGGTATGTTGGGGCAATTTGAAGACGAATTTGGTGGTACCACATTTAAAATGGCAATTCCATATTTGATGGCAAACGGTTATCGTGATTTTGCAAACGGCACCTATGTTGGCGCAGGTGTTGGTATTGCGCTGCCCAAGACCAGATTACAAGGTCGTGACTTTACCGGCGGCGACAGTTCGCAGCGCGATGTATCGCCGATTGTTGGTTTGATGGTCGGCTATTCACACAAATTGGATTACAATTTGACATTAGATTTACGGTATCGCTTGTCTGGCTTGTATGGCACCGAACACAATCGCACATTTATACACAAAGACGATGGCGAAACATACAGCATTGGAAACAAGATTGGTTTAATACTGGACAACGCGATTTCATTGGGTATCCGTTATAATTTCTAAAAAGTCAACAGGAAAATTTTAAAAAAATTTAGGAAAAAATAAAAAATGGCTTTTTTGGTATTTCAAAATATGATATACTGACATCAAATGA
>JAZNGD010000056.1:0-12468 GCA_045576255.1 Candidatus Enterousia sp. | reverse complement strand
TTTCAAACAGTGTTCTAAGTCCGCCGCCAGAACGTAAATCGCCGGCACTTATTACCACCATTGCATCCAGCGCGCTGTGTTCAATCAAATCACGAATTATTTTTGCATCAGAATCGCCGGCATTTGAAATTATAACCATTTTGCGGCCGCCAAACATTGATGGACTGCACGCTTCTGCAAACAAAGCATCTTGTTTGTCACGCAATTCATCAGAATCCAGCGCAAACAAGTTGTCTTTTTCAATTGCTAACTGATTAATCGCAATGTCGCAATATTCATCAACCTGCCCTGCGTCTGGGCCGTATATCAAAACAGCACGTGTTTTATCCAATCCGCTTTTAAAATCAGTATTACGCCACTTCATTATTTCTTTGAATCCCCAACAGATTTTTTATATGTTTCCGCGATAATACGTGTGCTTATTTTTTCAGATAATGTACGAATTGCGTTCTTGACCGCATTATTATAAGACGCGTTTGACGCAACCAAATACGATTCAAATGTGTATGATTCTGCCGCCCTTTCAGACCCAGTGGCAATTGTCTTGCCAGATTGGGTTAATGTGTAACTGGCACTTAAAGATACTTCTTGCCACGTTGCGTCACCTGTGACTTGCAAAGCCTTGTACGTGGTGACGGGTTCATTTAATTTTACAACCAATGAATATTCCGCGTCTGATCCATATCGATTGCCAAACTTGGCCCACAAAGCATTTCGCAGTTCTATCCCATTAATACCACTGATTGGCGCAACGTATATATTTGTGTCCTGACCAGAAAACATCGGCCGAAAACCACACCCCGCTGCAACGAACATAAACAAAATAAATAAAACTTTTTTCATTTCACCACCAGATTTTCTGTTGCAATTTATTTGTATATTACCTAGACTTTTTATAAATCGCAAGAGGGAATGATGAATATTTTTATGATGATTTTAATCGCGGTCTTTATGGCAGGATATTATTTGCTGGACAGCCCCAGTCAAAAAATAGAAAAACATTCTACTGAATACAGCATTGTTCAATCTGATATGCGCAGTATCGCACAATGCGCAACGGCGGCACATAACGCAATACTGGGCGGCACAGAATTTGATGATATATGCACTGAACAAAATAATATTGTCACAACAGATGTATGCTTGGACAGCGCGCATAAAATCACAAACTGTGACGATAACAATTCAAAAAAAAGAACTTCGTATTATTTGGTCACTGCAACCGGGGCAATAGATACCGAAAGATATGATGAAATTATGAATATCCTGGAATCGTATTTTAAAGAAAATTCTTCGTTTGGATTGTTCCAAGAAGGCGCAATTATGTCCGGCGGTACACCAACACCACGAATTATACCCAGCGCAATTATCGATAAAATGGAACTGACCGATGGACAACTGGTATATATTACTCAATATAAACCTGTACCCCAACAGACAGAAAGCACATCTGGAATCCCAGTCGATATTACCTGCCCCACAGGTACAGCAAAAACTTTTCGATTTGGTCGCTGGCAATGTATTGGTGTTAATACAAAAACAGATTGTGGGGGCGATTTAATCTGGGACAGCGATTTACAAGAATGTGTCGCTGACGAATCCAGACGGCCACTGTGTTCTGGAACCCAAACCGCTGTGATGGTCGACGATGTTTGGGAATGCATAAACCCATTTCCTGAAAAAAAATGCCCACAAAATATGATTGCAAGATTGAATTATAATACTTTTGAATGGGAATGTGTCCAAGACCCATACAGTACCGCAGATACAAAAAAATGCGACGGTATGACAACAGGATATAAATATGGCACACTGGGAACAACACTGCGAATTCCACAAAATTCATGCACAGATTGCGAAAGAATGGTGACAGACCCTGAAACGTGTGTATCGTTCTGTGTACCTGACCCATCGAAAATCAACGATAAAAATTGTTATCCCGGCAACATTGCGGAATGCAGCGGTTCAACACGCGGTGTATACTTTGGATTTCCAAATGCAAAATATTTGCAAAATATTGAAGAATTAAGTGATTTAAATATAACTTTCGATAAAGTACATTCGCAAAACAGAAAATTTAACTGCATTGACTGTGGAACAGGATATATCGATACAGAAAATTCACTTCCGCCATATACAGCTGTATGCAAATAAAAAACCGCCCAATCGGGCGGTGTTGTTTTATTATTCTGCGCGGGTAAAGGCGCCGTTGTCCAGCATATCACGAACAGCAAAATGTTTTACCTTTTTCGCAGATGTTGATGGTAATTCTTCTTCGGTAATCGCAAAGTGTTTTACCCACTTGTATTGCGCAATCGCCAGATTAGACTTTTTAATCAACAACCCAACGCGTTCGACAGTTGTGCCAGGCTTTACTTGGAAAACAGCAAATGGAACAATCTTGTCTTTGATAACATATTCAAAAACCGCCGCGTTCAAGATTTCATCGTTTTGCAGATATAAATCTTCCAATTCATCTGGGTATACATTTTTACCGCTGTCCAAAACGATAACTTGTTTTTGACGGCCCTTGACCTGTAAACGACCGTATTTATCCAAGCGACCAATGTCCCCCGTCTTGAACCAGCCTTGTTCAAACGCTTCGGCATTAGCCGCATCGTTTTCCAAATATCCGGGCATAACCATATTGCCACGCACCCAAATTTCACCAATGCCTTCTTTGTTTGGGTTGTGAATCTGGATTTCGTTACCTAATAATGGCCCTGCATAATACATAGAACCATTCGCACGACGGAATGCAAAGTTAAAGTTCGCAGGCCCAGTCGTTTCAGTCAACCCATAACAATCACCCACAACAAAACCCATCTTTTCATAAAATTTGCGAATAGATGGCTTTAATGTCGCACCGGCAGAAACCAAAACTTTGGTATTACCGCCAAATGCGTCGTGCACAGGTTTGGTCACCTTGTTAACCAGCCCACCCAATCCAATTGCACGCAGAACTTTGCGCAGGGATACGATTATGCGCATTAATGTCCACACATGTTTTTCACGAGCCGAATCAACAATTTTTTTATAAAACACTTCCCAAATGCGAGGAACCGCAGGGATAACATCCGGTCTGTATTGTTTAAAGTCTTTGATAAATTCTTGGGGTTTTAATATCGGTTGCAACAGCAACTTACCCTGAAGCGCAACAGGAACAATGATGTTAATCACAACGCCATATATATGATACAATGGCAGAAAACCATAAAATGTATATTCCGGATGGATTACATCTTTGTAAAACTGGGCACCGTTTGCCAATGACAACAAATTTTCGTGTGTCAGACCAACCACCTTGGGATTACCAGTTGATCCAGATGTAAATGACAACTGTGTAATATCACCACGTTCAGTATCAGCCAAAACAAAATCGTTTTCGTCTGTATCGTCAATATTTTCAATGTCAAACATCTTGGAAGGCGCATCTTCTATAAAATAATGTTTTTGCGCCAATGTTAATTTACAATTTGTGCGTTTCATCATATTGATGTGTTCTGTTGTTTGCAACCCAGTATCTAACATCAATACACGTGCGCCTTGGGACGCAATCGCAAAATATGTACGCAAAAAGTCGGGTGTATTCCCAGATAAAATCGCAACAGTATCACCTTTTTTAATTTTGAAACGTTTCGCCAATAATACCGCGCGCTGTTTTACTTTTTTTAATAAATCTGCATACGTTTCGTTTTCGCGAACAAAAAATACCTTGTCCATATTTCGCGAACAAACGTCTTGCAGCATTTCGTATATGTTTTTAACAGTCATTATTATGCTCTTTTTTTTATTAAATCTTTCTGCATCACCATAATACAGACATATATGAATATAGCCGTTTTTAATAAGAAAAACAACCTAAATATCGCGATTCGACCTTTTATAAAAAAACAACATATAGACAACAAAAACCATTTTTTAATCAATATTTTGTAAAAACCGCGTTTTTCCGAATCGAAAAAATGAATTTTTTTTGCGTTTTGTTGACACAAAAGAAATATTGGTACGAAATGACCGATTCTGTTTTAACGCTGTACCAGGCAGAAAATCCCACTTTTTAAAAGTAAAGTAAAAAATAAATAAAAAATGCTTTTTATTCATTGATAGTTTTTTCTATAAACTATATATTGTTATCGAAACAACAAAACAACAACTATATATTGTGTTTTTACAAGAATGGGGGCAACAAGATGTCAGAAACACAAAATGAAATAAGAATTCAAATTACACCAACACTTACAACTCGATTGGTCGCGGTTCAGAAACGCAGCGGTGAAACAGTGCCTTTTGATGTAAAAAAAATTTATGAAGCAATTAAAAAAGCCGTAGCTGTGACAACAGAAATATCCGATGTTGAAATTGTCAAAGTCACACAAGATGTATTAAAAAGATTGGATGAAAAATTCGCAGAAAAAACCCCAAGCGTAGAAAATATTCAAGATACTGTCGTAATATCATTGATGGATGCGCGCGCATATAAAACAGCCCAAGCGTATATCATATATCGTCAAAAACGCACAGAAATTCGCGAATCTATGGTTGACGCGGTTGAAATTATTGATGGTTATGTCGGTGGTTCAAATTGGCGTATCAAAGAAAATGCAAATATCGGATATTCTATTGGTGGTCTGATTTTACGTACCAGTGAACGCGTGACTGCCGAATACTGGTTGAATTTATATCCACGCGCAGTTGCCGAAGCACACAAAACAGCCGCAATTCATATTCATGACTTGGGTTGGTTGACCGGATATTGTGCAGGTTGGTCTTTGCGCGAATTATTGTACGAAGGATTCAACGGCGTACCAGGATACTTGCAATGCGGCCCTGCCAAGCATATGGCGACGGCTATTTCGCACATGGTAAACTTTTTGGGCACACTACAAAATGAATTTGCAGGCGCACAGGCTTTTTCATCAGTAGATACATACCTGGCACCATATGTTCGTATAGATAACCTGTCATACGAAGATGTTAAAAATGCAATGCAGACACTGATATTCAACTGCGCCGTTCCATGTCGTTGGGGGACACAAACACCATTTATTAACTTTACTTTTGATTGGACTTGTCCAAATGACTTGAAGAACCAGCGTCCATTCGTCGGTGGTCAAATGGTCGATTTTACATACGGCGATTTGCAAGACGAAATGGATATTATTAACAAAGCTTTCTTAGAGGTTATGACCGAAGGTGATGCCCAAGGGCGCCCATTTACGTTCCCAATTCCAACGTATAATATTACACCAGATTTTCCATGGAGTCATCCAAATGTAAAACCTTTGTTTGATTTGGCGGCGAAATATGGAATTCCAAATTTTCAGAATTTCTTGAATTCGGACTTGAATCCAACTGATGTTCGTTCAATGTGCTGCCGCCTGCGCTTGGATGTTCGCGAATTGTTAAAACGTGGTGGTGGCTTGTTCGGTTCCGCAGAAAAGACCGGTTCTATCGGCGTTGTCACAATTAATTTAGCACGCTTGGGTTATATACATCGCGGTAACCGCGAAGGATTGTTTAACGAATTAAAACGTCTGTTGGATTTGGGTCGCGACAGTTTGGAAATAAAACGCGATATTATTTCCAAGAATATGGAACGTGGATTATATCCTTTTACAAGACGGTACCTGGGAAATTGGAATCATCACTTTTCAACTATCGGTGTAAATGGCGCAAATGAAATGGTTCGCAACTTTACAGGCGACAAAGAAAATATTGCAACACCAATGGGTAAAAAATTGGTTCTGGATGTAATGGACTTTATCCGCGACAACTTGGCAAATTTCCAAGAACAAACCGGGAATTTATATAATCTGGAAGCAACACCTGCCGAAGGTTGTTCTTATCGCTTTGCGAAAACAGATACTAAAAACTTTCCAGACATCATTACTGCTGGGACCAAAGAAGCACCGTATTATACAAATTCAACCCAGCTGCCCGTAAACTTTACTGACGATCCATTCGTCGCGCTGGAACACCAAGAAGAATTACAACGCAAATACACAGGCGGAACTATGTTGCACTTGTATATGGGCGAACCTGTATCCAGTGGTGATGCGGCACAAAAAATCGTCCGTACAATATTTGAAAATTACAAGGTGCCATATATGACACTGACACCAACATTTTCAATATGCCCAAAGCATGGATATTTGCCTGGGAAACACGAATTCTGTCCAAAGTGCGATGCAGAAAATGCAGCAAACCAAGACAGCAAAGAAACAATATAAAAATAACAAATCATAATAATCTATTAGGGAGGAAATAATTATGACAAACAACGCACAAAGAACACCATGTGAAATTTTTTCGCGCTCAATGGGATTCATCAGACCTGTGTCTAACTTTAACACTGGTAAATATTCTGAATTTTGCGAACGTAAAACTTTTACAGAAGCAAACAGTTTGTCTGCGGGCTCTCGTCACTATGATTTGTTAAAGAAAGCGGCATAATAACTATGCGCGAAATTCAAATTGGTGGGTTGGTTCCGTTCACCACAATTGACTATCCGGGGAAACTGTCTGCGGTTTTATTCTTGGTCGGATGTCCGTTGCGATGTGTGTACTGTTCTAACCCACATTTATTATCTGTTGGAAACGGTGATTATTCGCCCGATAAAGTGTCAACTTGGTTGCAGAAACGCGCTGGGAAACTGGAAGCGGTCGTGTTTTCAGGCGGCGAAGCACTGATGCAGGGGGACGCCACAATCGAATATATAAAGCACGTGCGCGAAATGGGATTTAAAATCGGATTGCACACAAACGGATTCTATCCTGAAACATTAAAGAAAGCCGCAGATGTAATCGACTGGATTGGGTTGGACTTTAAGACTGTACGCGAAAAATATCCCGACTTGTCGGGGCAACATATTGCTTATGACAATATGATTCGCAGCTTAGATATTTGGTTAGAAACGGGCAAGGATTTCGAAGTTCGCATCACATGTGACCCACGCTTTGTCGACAAATCTGACTTGATGCAAATCGCAGATATTTTGGCTGCACGTCAAGTTAAAAATATCGCAATTCAAAAATATATACCCCACTTTGAAGACGATGCACAAAAAACAACTGCGACTGAACGAAACGCAATTTTTATTGATGATGAATTACGTCAAAAGTTAAATTCAATGTTTGCATCTGTTATATGGCGGGAATAAATTTTCAATAAATAAAAAACTTTAAGAATCGTACGTTTCTTTTTTTTGCTTGAACCAAAACAGATATTAAAGTATGATATTATTCATATAAAAAAGGGGGAAATAATGGCAAAAAAATTTAACAACGACTTGTCTGATGCACTGACTGGTGTTTGGACCGATTATTTTGGTTGGGGACGTGCGACGCGCGCAGAATATTGGTGGTGCTTTTTGGTTTATGGTCTTGTTGTTGGCGCAATAACTTCATTTGTAATGCCATTTTTATCAAGCATTTGGACCATTGCTTATGTCATTCCAAACTTTTGTTTAACTGTTCGTCGCCTGCATGACACAGGACGTTCTGGATGGAATATCTGTTGGTTGTTTTTGCCAATAATCGGATGGATTGTATTTTTATATTTCACAACACAAAAAGGCAGTACAAAATCAAATAAATACGGCCCTGCTCGCTTAAAAAGATAAAGACGCACCCGATAAAACTAATATTGCCAGCAATGCAAAAAGGCGCGTTATCGCGCCTTTTGTTGTTGCATTTGTTCACGAAACTGCTTTAATTTTATGCAATCTGCTTGGTTGACAGCACATTTGCTGCTGGTCAGGAATATCATATGTTTGCCCAGACGTAAGTTTTCTTGCATTTGTCTATACAGTTCATCAAAGCGTTCTTTTGCAGAACATTCCAGTTTTGGTTCACAGATACATTTAGAATTCATTAAATTACCCCTTGGTTTCCTTTATCGTATCTTGTAACGGTCGCACAAACGGGCGATTTTACCAGCCCATGCTTTTGCGCTTATTTCTTGCTGAAGTGCCTGTGAACGGCTTCTTGGTTCCTTTATATAAACACTGGTATATTGAACCCTGTGATTTTCGTCAATATAGTAAGATACGATTTCATTGTTAATTGCTGGATAAATATAATGCCCAACAGAAAAGACGTACCGATACCCCAAACTGCACCGCTTACTACAGCCGTTACAATACCCACCAGGCAAAACATATGCGCGTACCTGATCTGGATTTGTATTTTTGCAATATTTTTGTGAAAAAGACATTTTTATTACCCTTTATACTTTAATTCTATTATGAAATTAGCATAAAATGATGGGTTTTCAAGTTATATTTGACACATACAAAATTGACTTTTTAGGCAAAAAAAAAGCAAACAAACACCGCCCGGATGGGCGGTTGTTTTATGGCATCAGACGCGTCGGTCCACGGAACAGGAATGTAGCCTCACGCAGACTGGGCAGATCCAGCAATTGTTTTATGAATCTGGCGCCGCCCATACCCCAACCACCATGTGGTGGCATACCATATCGGAAGCATTCCAGATACCATTGCAGTCCCTGTTGGTGTAATCCTTTTTCGCGCAGTTGTTCGCACAGTTTTTCATACGACTCTTCACGCTGGGCGCAGGTGACAATTTCAACCCCACGATACAACAAGTCAGCCGATACCGATATAGGCTGTCCATGTTCACCAATGCCTTTCTTGTGATAGAACGGGCGGCATTCCCATGGCCATTCGGTGATATAGACAAAGTCTGAACCGTAATGCTCGCGCACATATTCACCCAGTGCTTTTTCTTCGGCTGTGGTTATGTCTGGCTCTTCGCTGGCGCAGCCCATTTCACGCAGGATTTCCTTGGCACGCGCCATTGTGATGCGTGGAATTGGTTTCTTTAACTGAAACTCTGATATGCCAAAGTATTTTTCAATCTCGCGCCCACATGTTTTCTTGATGGATGTCAGCATATATCGGATTGCCTGTTCCAACTCTTGCATTACTTCTTCAAAGCTTTCGATATATGCCATTTCACCGTCAAACGATGTAAATTCGGTTGAATGTCGTGTGGTAAAGGAATGGTCCGCACGAAATGCAGGCGCAACCTCGAACACGCGTTCCAGGCCGCTTGCTATTGCCATCTGTTTGAACAATTGTGGCGATTGCGCCAGGTAAGCCGTCTGGCCAAAGTATTCCAGTTTGAACAGTTCCGCCCGCGATTCAGACGGTGTCGCCATGATTTTTGGGGTCTGGATTTCAATAAATCCGCGTTTTTCCAAATATTCATGGTATCCGGCCGTCATCGCAGACAATGCGCGCATAATTGTTGCGCCACGTGGACTGCGCAAGGACAAGAATCGCCAATCTTGGGCTTTTTCGGGCGTGACTTCAACACTGCCCTTTGGGGTGACGGGAATTGGTGTCGCCTCGGCCAATGATATGATTTCCAGTTCAGAAACGTGGATTTCAAATCCGGATTCTGTGCTGGGTGTTTTTACAACCGTACCTGTCACAGATATAACAGATTCTGTTGTTATTTGTTTTGCCAATTCAAAGGCCGAGGTGCCGCGTTCAATTACACACTGAACAGTTCCTGTGATTTCACGCAGGACAATAAACGCAACGCTTGATTGCGCACGAATTGTTTGTGCGTGACCTTTGACAGTTATTGTTTCGCCAATTTTTTGTGAAATTTCGGCGATATGCGTTCTTATTTTAGACATCTTTAACCTCCTTTGTGTTCGTTGTTTCATGTTTTAATAAGAACACAAGGACGTTAAACGCATATGCCAGTAATCTGAAAATATGCGTGACAACGTGGTGCCACCTTGTTTCGCAACACTGTCGCCAGGGTTGCCTTTTTAACTCTCGCTGGGTTCGCCATACCATTAAAGAGTCCACTGCTGTAACGGGCAGTCCCGGGAAGTTCTAGTAAGCGCAAGGAAACTTGCCGCCGTTCTTCTTCCGCCTCGCCATTGTTGGTGGGTCATCGGCCTTTCACATTCTATTATAGGGCAAATATTTTCTTTTTTCAAGTTTTTTGTCAATTTTTTGTGTTTGCCGCTTGGGCATTGTTTGCTAACTGCCAGATTTTATGATAAAATACTACTCAATAATGTATGGGGGGATTAGATGAAAAAGCAAAAGCCCGAACTACAAAAATGGGAAATCGCATTAAATAAGTTTTTGGAACGATATATTCATGAACCTTGGTTCGAGGGGGCATTGCTGTGCGGTTCTTATACCACAGGCAACCAGACCAAGTTTTCAGACATAGACGTTGTTATTGTTGGCAAGAATAATATGGGCTGGCAGGAAAAGTCCAATTGCTATGTTGATGGGTTCTTGATGGAATATACAATCAACCCTGTTTATAAACTGGAAGAATATATGGCAACATATACGAAAAATCATCGCCATATAGATCAGAATATGTTTGTGTATGGAAAAATCTTGCATGATAAAAATGGGGTTATGAAAAAACTGCGCCAGAAATGTGCGCGCGATATTAAAAAGCCTTTCAAGCCATATTCAGAATACACAAAATCCTTTATCAAATACCATCTGTGGGACAAGTATGATGAACTGTTGTCGTTGGATGCACGCGGATATCATATTGATATGCAATATTGGGCGCTGGTGGATGCCTTGATATCTGCATACTATGATTTCAAGAATATGCCGCACCCACCACGCAGTAAAATTGAACCAATCTTGACCGACCCAGAATTTGCAAAGCGATATCATATTCAGGCAATGCCGCCCAAAACATTTACAGATAAATTGTTGGCATGTATGAACGCAAAATCCAAGACCGCAAAAATGGATGCGGTAAAGGCTTTTTATAACTATGTTATGCGTGCTGGCGGTGGATTTGATATTGGCAAATTCCGTGGCTATCAAAAGATTGAAAAACGATAAGGAAACAAAAATGAAACGTGCAATAAAATTCAAATTGAAAAATGGTCGGGTTGTGACTATCCGCCGTATTCGTGGTACGGACTATGATGATATGATGAAATTCTTTGACAAGATTGTTCGTGACCCCAGTGTAAAATATACCAGCCAATATCCTGGGCAACCAAAAAAAGGCAAGGAATCATCGGTTGCAATGTATGATAACCCAAATAATTTGTTCTTGGGTGCTTGGGATGGCGATAAATTGATTGGCGAATCCACTATTATCAAAATTGCACCAGACAATCCAAAAATGCGTGGTTTAACTGGCGAAACAGGCAGTTTAATACTTGATAAATATACATCCAATGGTCTTGGTGGAAAACTGAAAACATTGGTTGAAAAATGGGCACGTGAAAATGGGGTTCATAAACTGTATGCCGAGGTTTTTCACAAAAACATTCGTTCATTGAATAATTTGATGAAACACGGATATCAAATCGTTGGTATAAAGCACGATGCCGCCATAGTTGATAATGAATGGATGCATATATACATCTTAGAAAAGATTTTGGAACAGTAAGGGTATTATATAATGATTTATTATCACAAAAACGAAATTGTTATCAGGGATTTGATAGAACCAGATGCTGAAATCATATTTTTCAGGTGTTTTTAGCATAGCAAGGCCGTTTGAAAAACATACATTTGCATACCGCAAACCGATTTGAACCAAATTTTGTGTTCCACGATTTCAATACTGATTTCTGGTTGAATTCAATTATGATTTCAACCAGAAAAATTATACACACTTTTCCCCGCCCCAGCACAACGGAAACCCGTCCGTCGTTCTGTGGCATAACAATCCCAAATTTCTGACATTTTTGTCACCTACTTCCCACCCCCAGCAGTGTACAATTGTATGTTTTTTGAAACATTGATAAAAACGCTTGACTTTGTGTATAAAAGTGTGTATAATACGGCTAAACGGAAGGGAAAAAGGAGAGTGTAGGAGAGATAGCAAACAAGGCTAGGAGGCCAAATATGACAAGTAAGGAAATTATTAAAGAAGCAGAAAAATTAGGTTGGATATACGTAAGCACAAATGGTAGTCATCGCAAATACAAACATCCCGAAAGTCGACGCCTTGTTGTTATCCCCTTTCATCCAGGAAAAGATCTTGCACCTGGAACATTAAACCAAATAAAAAAAGCAATTGGTTTAAAATAGCAGTCGACAAAAAAGGAGAAAATCATGAAAAAATATATCGCCCTGTTCGAAATGAACAACGATGGTGTTGGTGTAGTTTTTCCAGATATCCCAGGTTTATTTAGCGCAGGAGACAATTTTCAAACTGCACAAAAAAATGCACATGAAGCATTGGCTTTGTATGCAGAAGACACAAAAAGAATGCCAAAAGCCCGTAATTTAGAACAAATTAAAGAAGAATGGGAAGATTGGCAAGAGTGGGAGAATAATTATAATTTTGTAATTGGTTTTGTAGATCTTTTACCAATAAAAGCAAAAAACAAAAGAATCAATATCACGTTACCAGAAGATTTATTGATACGTTTAGATAATATAACCGACAATAGATCTGGTTTTATAGACACTGCATTAA
>JAZNGD010000055.1:0-4761 GCA_045576255.1 Candidatus Enterousia sp. | reverse complement strand
CCCTGGATTCAAATGATTTAAGTGAAAAGCAAGATGCGCTATTTGCCGAAAGTTGCAGTCCATCCATGTTCGGCGGCCGCAAAATGGTCTTGATATCGAATGCCGGTGATGCGTCTGCCAAAATCATTACAGAATTGGTATCTCATTCTGGGTTATGCGCAACAGTTATTGTGACTGGTGGCGATTTGCGTGCTGGCGGTGGGTTGCGTTCTTTGTTCGAAGGTGCCGACGATATGGCGGCATTGGCATGCTATACTGACGACGCAAAAACATTGGCAACATTAATCAGGAATGAATTATCTGCATCTGCCGGCATCAGTCAAATTACCCCGGACGCGATGGATTATATGATTGCGCATCTTGGTGTTGATCGTGGTATTACGCGTGGTTTTTTGGCCAAGATTGCGTTGTACGTTGACGACAAAAGAATTGTTGAATTGGCCGATGTTGAAAAATGCTTGCCTGATACTGGCGCGGCAGATATGGATGATTTTTTATATTCTTTGACTGCTGGTCATATTCAGCAAACAATGACCGCGTTGGACAGACTGTTTTATGACAACAAAGAATCGAATATGTTGGTTCGTATGTTGGATACGCATTTCAAGAAATTACAAAATGCGGTTGTTAACGGACAATTACCACGTTTATTTTGGAAAGTCGAAGACAAATTTAAACAAGCAATGCGCATATGGACAGATTCAGAAATTTCTGGTGTTCTGATGCGTCTGAATGAATTGGAACGTCAACTTCGCACAACTGGTATGCCGGTTGAAATTTTGATGCGTGATTTCGCGTTAAAATTATCTTTACGTGCCGCCAGATTGGCAATCAAAAGAAGGAATATGTAATGTTGTCATCTGTTTATGCCCCCAAAGATTTTAAACGTTTACGCGCGGCAGGCGATATTGTTGCGCGTTGTTTTGATTTTATTTCGCCTTATATCAAGGCAGGTATTTCGACTGGTGAAATTGACCGTATGGTTGCCGCGTTTTTAAAAGAAAACGGTGCGCGTTCGTCTGATTTGGGCTATCATGGTTATCCCAAGCATATATGCACATCTGTAAACGATGTTATTGTTCATGGTATTCCCAGTGACGATGTTATTTTAAAAGACGGCGACATTGTTAATGTTGATTTAACCGCTGAATACAAGGGTTTTCATGGTGATGCGTCGCGTATGTTTATGATTGGTAATGTTGCGCCCCGGGCGCGCAAGTTGGTGCAAGTATGCCAAGACGCATTAAATGCGGCGATTTCCATTTGTGGGCCTGGTGTTCCGTTATCTGAAATTGGCAAGACGATTGAACAAGTTGTGTTGCCACATGGTTTTTCTATATCGCGTGATTTTGTTGGGCATGGCATTGGCAAGGTTATGCACGATGATCCGCAAATATATCATTTTTATGACAAATGTTGGGACAAGGTAAAGATGGTTCCCGGTTTGGTCTTTACGATTGAGCCTATGATTAACACAGGTTCCCCAGAATGTAAGATAGATGAAGATGGTTGGACTGCGCGCACAGTTGATGGTGGCCTGTCTGCCCAGTGGGAGCATACTATTGGCATAACCGAAGACGGCGCGATTATCTTTACAGAAAAGATGATTTAAAAAGGGGCGATTTGTAATGTCTGACCAAGAATTTTATCTGGGGCATCGCGAACGTCTAAGACAGCGTTTTTTAGATGAAAAATTAACAGATTCAGAATTATTGGAATTATTATTAGGCTTTGCAATTCCGCGACGTGATGTCAAGCCTTTGGCCAGAAAGTTAGAAAAACATTTTGGTGGCGTGTATTATGTTCTGGTGGCAGAATACGATGATTTGCTGTCTGTACCTGGGGTTGGCAAGACGACTGCGATACTTATAAAATTGGCGTGCAGTTTAATGTCATTGGGTCACAAAACAAAATTGACGTATAAATCTGTATTTGCCAATCAACAAAATCTGGAAGAATTTTGCAGATTACAAGTCGCAGGTAAAAATACCGAAGAATTACACGTATTATACCTTAATTCAAATTTTTGTTTGGTTGAACACGAAATTAACAGCAAAGGTTCTATTGAAGAATCTGCTGCGCACGCCACGCATATAATCAAGCGCGCATTAAAAGACGGTATCAGAAGTATTGTTTTATTACATAATCATCCTGCTTCAAACAATACATTTTCGCAAGCGGATATTGACTTTACAACCAGATTGGAAGACGCGCTTAATTTATGTGGCGTCAAATTGTATGACCATTATGTTTTGGCTGGCGGTATATTACATTCTATGCGTGCAGAATGTTTGTTGAACAAATCGAAATTCTTTTAATTTTCCAAGATATTATTCTGCTAACAGGGGCTGTTCATATTCTGGGATACCAGAATCAAATATTTGCAAATCTTCGTACAAGAAAGTACTTTTTTTCCCGAAATCATCGTCTTTTAAAGCCAACAATTCGTTTATTTCTGCGATTGAAACAGAAACGGTTTTACAGCCTTGCGCAAACAAATCGCCACCATAAATCAAATTCATTGTTGGTTTTAATACGGCGATAATTCCGAAAACCAGCAACAAGTTTTTTAAATTATTTAAAATATCATCTTTTGCGCCGCGTATTTTTGACAATCCCCATCCGAACAACAGTATCCCAGTAATTGCCAAAATAACAACCCACGCATAATCTAAAAAAGTTTGAAAGCTGCGCAGGACGCACGATGGGTCTTCCATAAAAATAAAGTCGCCATTTGCACGAACGTTAAAGAATCCGTTATTTTCCAAAATTTTCAAAATTCTTGTGGTATCCATATAAAATCGTTATGCGCCCTGTTTTTTTGCGTTTTGTGTAAAGAATCCAGGAATTGAAAAGTCTTCATCATTTGCGGCAATTCCGGCCCAGCCGAACAAATCGCCCATTAATCCACTGTCATCGCGTTTTGCTTTTTTAAAAGGCAGAATATTTTTTAATTTTCCGATTTTTCCAGTTGTTTCGTTTTTTGTGTTTGGCGCGATTTTATCTTCATTTTGTGCGAATTCCGAAGCCAATTGAGCCAGTGTTGCATCTGTATCATCTTGGTCATCTGGTGTGACAAAATCGGACACATTGCTGTGTTCTGGTGGTGTATCTTCGCGCAGTGGTGTCATACTTTCCAACAATTGTTCCAGTGTTTTTTCCGATGCTATAACAGGTTCTTCGTCGTCAGCGACATCGTCAAGGCTGATTTTTTCTGCTACGACATCATTTTTTATTTCTGGTTGATTGTCGACTTGGGCTTCTGATTCAGATTGGATTGCTTTTGGTTCGTTTTCTGGCGTGTTTTCTGATTCTTGTCCACCCAGTACAGACAAAATTGGAACGACGGTTGAATCAAGTTCTATTTGTTCTGGGGCATTGTCATCAGATATTTCATCAACGACGTTTAATTCTATAATTTCTGTTTCTTCTGCATCTTGTGTATTTTCTGCGATTGCTGTAATTTCTGGGGTAATTTCTATAATTTCTGGTTCGATTTCGTTGGCGGTTTCGGGCAAGATTGATTCGGTCACTGTTGGTAAAACGTCATCTGTTGGCACAATATCATCAGCGACAACGGTTATCGATTCGTTATCTTGTGTTTTTTGTAAAGCGTCATCCGAATCAACAGGCACGCCGAACAAGACCGTATTGTTATCCAATCCCATTGCATTTCGTACTTCGTCAAAAGCCGCGCGAATTTCGGACATTTCGAACTTTTCACCGCCAGAAATATAAATAATTTTTGTCTTCATAAATCTATCCCCCACAATTATGCGAACATTATATCACATTTTAAGGTTGAACGCATATAAAAAATTTCTTAAACTGGAAATATGTCTGATTTAAAG
Organism: Candidatus Enterousia sp.; assembly: GCA_045576255.1. Lineage (GTDB taxonomy): Bacteria > Pseudomonadota > Alphaproteobacteria > Rs-D84 > Rs-D84 > Enterousia. The sequence continues at coordinate 910 of JAZNGD010000055.1, read as the reverse complement.
CAACAAATTTTTAATGAATTATCACATCTGGAAGAAGCGGTTGCGTGTCTTCGTGGAACTGCGCTTAATGCAGGCAAGCAAACTGATTTAGAAGTGGCAATTTTAACAGAACAAGTTAAAAATCTGCGTGAAAAGAACGCACGTGCCACAGAAATGATTGATAAATCGATTAATATTTTAAAAAAGTTAAAGAAATGAGTGTTGTTTCAATACCAATTGTGAATAAAAACTATCAAATGGGCTGTGAAGACGGCCAGGAAGTCCGTTTAATCGAACTGGGTAAAATGGTTGATGTGCGCGCGCGCCAAATTTTAGATAAAATTGGCCCATTGCCTGAAAGTTCATTGTTGGCGACATTGTGTATTGTTTTGGCTGATGAAATCAAAAGCCGCCCTGCGGCGGCTGCGACTGATGCAGATTTAAAAGAAATTTTGGCACGTATTCGTGAAATTAAACACAAAATTTCCAAATAATATTTATTTTAATACTGGCGCAACGGCTATATCGTTATAGAACGACATAAATTTATTCCCGGAACCACAGTAAAACTTTTGCAAAGAATCTTTGTATTCTTGAACGGCGACAGCCCAGCGTTCTTCGATTTCGGTCTTGGCGCCTTGGTAAGCGGTAAACGCCCCCATTCCTGCACCAACGCCAGCGCCGGCCAATGTGCCACCCATACGTGCTTTGTTGCCAATGTCAATTGTGGTGCCGTCATCCGCATCAACAGCCATCGGTCTGAATCTGTCAATTTCTGTAATACATTCTTCGTTTTCTTTAAAACAATCATCAGATGTGGCGGTGGCGGTGTTATTACGTTTGTAAATTTGTCGACCGCTAAATTTAGTTTTTAACCCGTTGGTTTCGTCCCATTTTTGCAGTTTGTACCCAAATAATTTGTCATCAAAAC
>JAZNGD010000054.1:0-5771 GCA_045576255.1 Candidatus Enterousia sp. | reverse complement strand
TACGCTTCTTCAACCGTCATATCCAAAACATCTGCAATTGATTTACCTTTGTACTTTACAGCCAGCGTTTCTTCATTATACCGCGCCCCATGACAACATTCACATTCAACATACACATCGGCCAAGAAATTCATTTCTATTTTTATTTGTCCATCACCCTGACACGCTTCGCATCGACCGCCCTTGACATTAAACGAAAATCGCCCAGATGTATATCCACGTGCTTTTGCTTCTGGCAACGACGCAAAGAAATCACGAATGTCACCAAACACCCCAGTATAAGTTGCAGGATTGCTGCGCGGACTGCGCCCAATTGGCGATTGGTCAATATCAACAACCTTATCAACACTTTCCATACCGCGAATAATATCGTGCTTTCCTGTTTCCAACTTGGAATTATACAGCGCGCGCATCAATGCAGGATAAAGTGTATTTAACAACAACGTCGACTTACCCGACCCAGACACACCAGTCAAAGCAATAAACTTTCCCAACGGAAATTCAACTGTCACATTCTTTAAGTTGTTTTCGCGTGCGCCCTGTACGACAATTGATTTTCCATTACCAGCACGACGTGATTTTGGCACTTCGATTTTTCGTTTTCCTGCCAAATATTGACCTGTGATTGAATCTTTGTTTTTTATTACTTGTTCCGGCGTTCCTGCTGCAATAACATTACCGCCGTTTATACCTGCGCCACGACCAATATCGACTAAATAATCTGCGTTGCGCATTGCGTCTTCGTCGTGTTCAACAACGATAACTGTATTATCTTTATCGCGCAGCATTTTTAAAGTTTCCAGCAATTTATCATTATCGCTTTGATGCAGCCCAATCGAAGGTTCATCCAACACATACAGCACGCCAGACAAACCACTGCCGATTTGTGATGCCAACCGAATACGTTGCGCTTCACCGCCTGACAAAGTCCCTGCCATACGCGACAAAGTCAAATACCCCAATCCGACATTTTGCAAAAAGTACAACCTGTCTGTAATTTCACGCAGAACAATTTTTGCAATATCATTATCTTTTTTTGACAGACGATTCGGCAAATCTTGAAACCAGCGTAAACTGTCATCCACAGACATATCGCAAACATCCATAATATCAAGACTATCAATACGTACGCACAACGCATGAATATTTAAACGCTTGCCATGACAAATTGGACAAGGCTTTTCAGATTGATACTTGGCCAGTTCTGCACGCATAGCGTCTGATTCAGATTCACGCCAACGTCGTTCGATATTAGGTATAACGCCTTCGTACGGCTTTTCATAAACAAAGCCATTCCAATTAATTTTTATTGGTTCGTCACCACTGCCATACAAAATTAAATTTTTTTGTTCTTCGGTCAACGTATGCCAAGGCTTTGACAATGGAATTTTAAATTTTTTATGCAACGCGTCTAATAAATGTTCAAATTGACTTAACATACCGCCACGCGACCAAGGCGCAATCGCACCACCTAAAATCGTTTTAGACGGATCAGGCACAACCAAATCAGGCGACATATTTAATTGCACACCCAAACCATCACAATTCTGACACGCCCCCATCGGCGCATTAAAAGAAAACAACCTGGGTTCTATCTTTGGCACAGTAAAACCACTGACCGGACAAGCATAACTTTGTGAATATAACGTATCTTCATTCGTATCTAATCTGCGCACTAAAACAGCCCCAGGCACCAAACGTAACGCACCTTCGAACGAAGAATACAGACGCGAACGAAATTCTTCATCATCGGTATTTTCTGGTGGCATTTGCAATCTGTCTACAACGACAAAAATATTATGCTTTTTATTCTTGTCCAACGGTGGCACCGCGCTTAAATCAACCAATTCATCATCAATAATTGCACGCGTATAACCCTGTTTCACCAGGAAGGCCAATTCTTTACGATATTCACCTTTGCGTTCACGAACCAATGGCGCCAAGATAAATATTTTAACACCATTTGGAATTTTCATTGTCCAATCGACCATTTCCGCAATCGTCTGAGATTTAATAGGCAACCCTGTCACAGGCGAATGAGGCACCCCAATACGCGCCCACAACAAGCGTAAATAATCATATATTTCAGTCACAGTCCCCACTGTTGACCGCGGATTCTTTGACGTAGTTTTTTGTTCAATAGAAATTGCAGGTGCCAAGCCTTCGATTAAATCAACATCTGGCTTTTTCTGCATATCCAAAAATTGTCGCGCATAACTGGATAAAGATTCAACATATCGACGCTGGCCTTCGGCATAAATTGTATTAAACGCCAACGAAGACTTGCCTGAACCAGACACGCCAGTAAAGACCACCAATTTATTTTTTGGTAAGTCTAAATCAATATTTTTAAGATTATTTTCGCGTGCGCCACGAATTTTTATAACACTTGCCATAGCCCAATAAATATAGAAAAAATATTTTAAAATTCAATACAAAGGGCGAAAAAAATTCGCCCTTGTGAAATCGTTCTTACTTTTTTGTCATCAGACTTTTTGGTGACATAGATATTCCCGATTTTCTGGTGTGTTCTTTACCAACTTCTGGAGCCAATTTTCCATTAACCCAAATATCAACACCGCCTGCATTACCAAATGTGGCTTTATATTTATCGCCAGCAGGAACATAATAAATATCCCCAGGAACCAAAACCCTGCTAAATACAGTATTACCGCGCCCGTCCTCGATTTTTACCCACGATTCTTGGGTTGCCTGTAAAACAACATCTGCGTTTTCGCGATTATCAACACCAAACCTTTCGCGTACAGACAAAGTATATCCAGGTTCTTGAACAACTTCTGTCACAACTTCATTTTTATCAGCAGAAATTTGTTTTTCTTCTGATGATGGCGTAAAGACGACAACCAAAACAACCAGCAAAATGATTGCAGCCAAAACACCGACAAACCATTGCCAATTTTGATAAATAAACTGATAAACCTTGACAAACCATAATTTTAACCAATGCGCCTCTTGTTTTATACTTGGTCTTGCGCACGCAGAAACATCTTCGTCATCTGTTGCAGCACAATCAGTAACCAAACCCATTTCTTTTTTTATTTTTGCGACAATTTCATCAGGATTCAACCCCAGTTCCATTGCATAATTACGCGCAAACCCCAATATATAAACAACTTCTGGAATTTTATTATAATCACCGTTTTCCAACGCTTCCAAGAAATCTTCACGAATACATAATTGTTTTGCGATTGTTGCTATTTCGCGCTTGCGACGACCAGTTGTACGCGCGTTGCGCAACATTTCAGCAGCAGTCATATCAACTGGCACTTCGACAAATTCATTTACTTCAACATTTTCCGTCATTATCACAACCCCATAATTATTATAAAACCGATTTAATCAGATAATACCCCAAAATTCGCGAATTGCAACCTTTAAGAGCTTACTGTCTAATATTTGATTTACTTTGATTCTGAAATCAGCCGAATTATGCATACCCGCACTGTACCACGCGGCGTGCTTTCTGAACATAGGCACAGCAGTTTTTTCCCCATAATATTCCAAAGCATATTCTAAATGTTGCAACACAACCCGTCCAACATCAGACGGTGGATTTTTACCTATAATTTCCGCCAAAGCCCAAGGTCGCCCCATCAGCCCACGCCCAACCATTGCGCCACTGTACCCCATTTTTTTTACACGAATTAAATCATCACACGTCTTAATATCACCATTTGCAATAATTGGTATCGGCTGATTTTCAATAATTGGCAAAGTTGCAGGCCCTAAATACAACTGCGCCCGCGTACGACCATGCAGCGTCGCAAACCGCACCCCACAATCCGCAGCAATACGAATCAAATCATCCCAATCTTGGTGCGACGCATCCCACCCAAGTCTTGTTTTAACAGACACAGGTATTTGCACAGCACGCACAACCGCCGCCATAATTTTACCAGCCAAGACGTGGTCTTGCATTAAATAAGCCCCTGCCCCTGCGCGCGTTGCGACCTTGGGAACAGGACACCCCATATTTATATCAATCCATTTTGCGCCAGAATCTTGTAAAATACGTGCAGCGTCAGCCATTAATTCGACATTTGCACCAAAAATTTGCGCACCAACATTTCCTTCGGCTGCGTAATTATCAAAATTTCGCAAACAATTTTTATGCGCCCCAACCAAAGAATGGCACGAAATCATTTCTGTCACCAATGGCGCATCTGGCGAAAACTGACGCACAATGCGGCGAAACGGCTGATCAGTAATCCCAGCAAGCGGTGCAGCAAAAATTTGATTATTGGTAAACATTTATGTTATAATGACACTTATGAAAGGAAAAATCAAAAATTTATTTAATTTTCTTGGTCGCGCTTGGTCCGGTGGGATACGTGGCAAATTGGGGATTATATTGGCGCTTTTTGCGTGCTTTATGTTTATTGGTATGTTTTGGGGCGATGTCAGCATTCAGCGTTTTGGCATAAACGCGTGGCATTTACGTACTGCCCAAGAACAATACAACGCAGAAACCACAAAACTTAACGAATTACAGCAACACATAAAATTGCTGGAAAATTACAGCCCCGATTATATAGAAGAATTGGGGCTGAAATACCTTAATATCGGCGATGCCAAGATAAAAATCTTAAAAATTTAATTAAGAATCCATATTGTTGAATTTAAATACAGCGCGAAACACAGCCACAATACATACGGCCATACCAAATATGACGCTGCCTTGCTGATTGGTTTAAACGCAACCAACATCCAAACAGACACCGCCAACAGCACAGACAAACACACCAACGACGCGCCAACAAAATGCAGACCAAAGAACAAATAAGTCCACAATCCATTCAGCAATAATTGGCTGATAAACAAAACATAAGCCTTGGTTTTATTTAATCTTGTTTTTGTTTTATTCATCACCAAGAACAACGCGATACCCAACAACGCATACAGCACTGTCCACGCAAACCCAAACACCCAACCGTCCGGTGTCAACACTGAATTTGTCAGCGAATTATACCAGACATCATTACTGTGACTGGGCGTAAACATAACGCCAAAGATTCCTGGCAGAAAAGAAATAAACATCGCCAAAATAAAAATAAAAAATTTTTTCATAATACATCTCCTTTTGCTTATCAGCATATCACACCCTTGCCCTAAAACCCATAGGAGCCTTTTCCAAACAAAAAATCGTCACATCCGTGACGATTAATTTTTGGCACGCCCTACAGGATTGTAAATTCCCATTTGTGGCGCGTCGCCACAATGGGCCCCTTTCACTACGTAAGGCGCGAACGGCGCTGGCGCTGGTTCTTGCCAACTGGCGTTTCGAACCTTACAGGTTCAAATCCAAGTCCGTGCATCAAAAAAAAATCGCCACATCCGTGACGATTAATTTTTGGCACGCCCTACAGGATTCGAACCTGTGACCTGCAGATTAGAAATCTGATGCTCTATCCAGCTGAGCTAAGGGCGCGTACCAGTGTATTTTATACTATTTTTTATAAATTTCAAGTCCGAAACAATCAACAAAAAATACTTTACATAAAACATACTTTTTTACTAGGACTATATACAGAACCAAAATTGAAGTCCCCCTACTCCACCAACCCCAGATTTTCTGGGGTCAGTTCCCCCAGCGCAGATAAAACTGCAAAGAACGCCGATACTTGCGCATGCTGGGCGCGGGTATGCGCAACGCGTGAATTTAATAATTCCTGCTCTGCATTCAATACATCCAACACTGTCCGCCGACCTTGTGCTTGCTCGTCCCGAATACCGTCCAATGCCATTTTATT
>JAZNGD010000053.1:0-12193 GCA_045576255.1 Candidatus Enterousia sp. | reverse complement strand
CAAGACAAGTTTTTAACGAGGTTTAATATGTAAACCTACTACCTGTCTAGGATATGCACTTTTGACTTAGTCAAAGTTTGGATATTCCAAATTCAACTGTCTGCACATCCCTTCTTGAATTTTTGATGAGCTGCTTTTATTCACAATGTTTGCAAGTTTATCAGGAACCCTATTCATACCGTTCGTTCCGTAAACCGCAGAATTTCAGGGGTTGAGTGTCTTTTGTTTTGTTGTCTCAACTTGAAAGCCCGTATACTATGCGCTTAAACTTCAAAAAAGTCAAGAAGAAATTCAAAAATAATTTTAAAAAAATATAAAAAAACCAAAAAACCGCGAAAATCCGCCATTTTTTCTTTTCATTTTTTGCATAAAAAAAATTTTTAAACCCTTAAAACAGATTCGGTTTAACCATTTTTTACGATTCGCGACCCCCACTTTTTTTACACCGAATCGATTTAAAAACGGTAAACAACCCCCAATTTTATCATAGGAAACACTTTAAAATCCGATAATTTCTTGTTTGCATCGCGCGTAGCACGCGCAACATCATTATCCAGCGCAGGAATTGTCACAGCAGACCAAGCACCAACTTCTTTATTATACATATATAATTGTTCATGCGGAATATAAATAGACGCTTTGGCCGACCGATTCGTAAAAACAACCCCGGCGTCAAAATACAATTCAAAACCACATGACAAGTCTATATCAAACCCTGTACCAAGATAAGGCCCATGAAAATTCCAATTTATTTCTGTGTTACCCCCAAAATCATTCCCATTATAATAATAATGATCCCCAGCAAGATAAAAATAAAACCTTTCGTCTGGCGCACGTTCAATTTCACCAAATATGTCAGAATACAAATCTAAACCACCCCAAGCATAACCACCAGTTAAACGCCACGCGCCAGAAAAAGGATAATAATCCAACAATAACGATGCGTGCCACGAATCCAAAGAACCATTATCTATTTTCACACCATCACCAACATTAACACCGTCCCCCATAAAAGAATCTATCGCCGAATCGATTGCAGACTTTAATGCATCTGTATTCGCAACATCCGCACGCACGCCGAAATGTTTAAAAAAATACGATTCTTTTTCTGGGTTATAAAAACCGCCTGTAAAATTCAGACCTGTTATTGCAGAAACCCCAACACCAAAACTAATCCCCGTTTGCGCAAAAGCGCCGCCGCAAGACAAACAAACAAAACAGACAAATACCTTTCTCATAATAAAAAGAATATTAAAAAAGCCCGTATCAGGCAACGGGCATATATTCCATAAAAAAAAGGTCGCCGTTCGGCGACCTGATATTAAAAGCGATACATAAAGCCAAGTTTGACCATTGGATAGAACTTTAAATCATCCAATTCAGATTGCGCATCCGCCAAGGCTTCTGCGACAACACCATCAACAACCGACTGCAAATCTTCATTAACAACGTTTTTCCAACCATCGCCTTGGTTGATTTCCAAACCTTCGAACGGTACATCCAAATTCAGTTGCGCGGATTTGTTTGTAAAGACGACACCTGCATCCAAATAAATTTTAAAGCCCGCAAACAAACCAAAATCAAAACCAGTACCCAAGTATGGACCACGATAATCCCAATCAAATTCAGCTGTGCCGTTTACAGTATTGCCCAGATAACGGAACTGGGTATCCATCAATTCAAATTCATGATAACCAGTATCCAATTCATCAATTGTGCCTGCGATTTTCGCAGTTGCGTTCATTTCACCAAAATAATAACCACCGGTCAAACGCCAACTGCCCAACAACCATGTATTACCAAACGGATAAAAATCCAACATCGCCGCATAATGATGCGCATCTAATTCAAAATCAGAAACAGTTAAATTGTCGCCAATTTCGACTTCATCGCCTGCAATATCGTTTATCAAATCATTTAATTTTGATTTAACAGGTGCAGTTGTTCCAAAATCAAAACGAACGCCAAAACGTTTTGCCCAGAAAGAATCAAAGTTTTTATTGGCATAGCCAACAAAACCGTTTACGCCGCTGGTCGCCGACACGCCAACACCAAACTGCAAACCACGCGGAAAAGCATTTTCAGACCTTGTTGTTTCTTCTACAACAGGTGCAACCTCTTCGGCAACAGGTGCAACTTCTTCGGCAACAGGCGTTTGGGCAACCGCCGTTTCAACACTTTCTTCGGCAAACGCTGGAAACAACACTGCGGTCATTAATGCAAAAATAGAAATCTTTTTCATTTTCATTCCTTTGTTTTTTTATTGGTTATTTATTCCTAAGTATAAATTTATATCAAGCATAACTCAATAAAAAACATTGATAAAAACCTGTTTTAAAACATCGATATTTATGATATAATACCAATTATGAGTACCAAGAATTTTATTTTATCGTCATTGCTGTGCATATTGTGCGCTGGTGCAGTAAACGCATCTGACTGTACAGACGACGACTGTGTCATAGAACCTGTGATACTGGATGAATTTGTGCCGGCCGAACAAGATATTGTTATTCAAGAAGAAATACAAGTTATACCTGCACAAAATTTAAAAATACTGACCATTAAACCCAAGGTTCAAGATGACCGACCCCCACTGTGGGACGGAACACAGGGCGAATACAAACAAAAACTGTCTGAAAAAACCGTCGATTGGCGAAACGGCGTGCCAATTTGGGACGATTCGATTGCAAGTTATAGATACAAAGACTTTTCTGATTGGTTCTTGGAACCTGCGCCAGAATTTTTTGTTGACGATATAAAGACTAGCGAACCGTTTGCACTGTATGAACAAAATATGCAAGACGCCAAAGAAACAATGGAACGCGTTGAAGAATTGTTGGCACCCAAGAAACCGTCTGATGACATATGGTGGAACGCAACACCAAAACCAGAGTACACAGCCCAGGATTTAACGGTTGTTGTTCAAGAAACTTTTGCAAGCGACGACGGCTGCCCCTTTGAAACAGATACTGAATGTGAAATTTGGCGCAAGAAACCGATTGTCCGCGAAACTGTGTCGCCGCGCAGCCCAAAATTGCGCGATGCAAAAATGTGCGAATTTATAAACGCTGTGTCACAAAATCAAGAAATAGACGCAACTCATCCTGCCGCCAGGCCATTGTTGGAAAGATACAAAATGTTAATGGTTAATGCCCAAGCATGCTGCACCGATGGTATGGCACACGCTTTGCAACAAGCAGGGGCTGACGCTGGTTTGATATATAAATTTTTGGCAGACGATGCGAACTTTTATGGATTTGGCGGACGTTGCTTGATGATGACAGATTATGATTTGGATACAAAATATCCAAATACTGCAACCGCAGTTGTCGCGGCAGACGTGCGAAATGGTTGTCTGTGTCGTGGTCGTCAATGGTTTAAAGCTATGCTGGCACCGTTTGAACAAGCATACAAAGCCGTTCCAGGGTTCAAGGAAAAAGCGTTTTATTATACTTACATCGATGGATTAAAGCGCGAAGTGACAGTATCTGTAAATAACGATGTTCAAAATGTTTTAAAACAATTAGAACAATGTCCATAAAAAACGCCCCACAAGGGGCAATTTTTTATTTGTTTGGAACAATCTTGATTTCAACACGTCTGTTTTGACTGCGGCCTTCTGCTGTTGAATTAGACGCAATCGGATTTGAAGACCCCATACCCAACACTTCAAAGCGAGACGCTTTTACGCCTTGGCCTTGCAAATAAGACGCGACGGATTGTGCGCGCGATTTTGACAATTCCAGATTATAGGCTGCGCTGCCTGTGCTGTCTGTGTGACCAGAAACCATAACTGTTGAATTGCTGTATTTATTCAAAACTTTTGCAACAGAATTTAACACCGGATAAAAAGAAGAATTAATATCGGAAGAATCTGTTTTGAACGTGATATTGCCTGGCATAATCAAACGAATATCATCATCCGATTCGATAACCTGAACACCAGTTGACACCAATTCTGCGCGCAGTTCTGCCGCCTGGGCATCAAGATAATAACCAACACCACCACCTGCTGCTGCACCTGCCAAACCACCAATCAACGCACCCTTGCTGCTTTGGGTACTGCCAATTAATGCGCCAGTCGCCGCGCCAATTGCGGTCCCCCAAGTTGCTTTGGATGTTTGTGTTTGACCTGTGTACGGATTAACAGTTGTACAACCTGCGACCAAAGCTGTTATTGCTAATACAGAAACTATTTTTTTCATTTTTTCTCCTTTATTTGAACGATTACAAAAATCATCTTAAATGATATTTATAAAAAACACAAAAAAATAATAAAAAAAATCCGCCGATACGGCGGACAAAATTCTGGTGGGTGTTGAGGGACTCAAACCCCCGACCCTCTCGGTGTAAACGAGATGCTCTAATCAACTGAGCTAAACACCCGATTGCTTTTACAGCGGACGAATAATATAACATATTTTTACGTTTGTCCAGTATTTTATTTAATTATTTTCCCGTCTGCCGCATTTATTGTTTGGCGCCCTACCAAGATAATGCCATCTGAATACGTCGGTGCAACCTGTTTTTTTACAGATGTACGCCACATAATTGCGCCATCTGATACAGAAACTGCATATAAGTAATTATCAGTCGACACAACAAAAATATAATTGCCAGCCACAACAAAAGGAACGCCAACACCAATATCAACACACCACCGCTTTGCGCCAGAAACCGAATTTATTTTACACAACGCATCGCCCATACCGCCCGCAAAGACAAAATTATCTGTCGGCACAATTGGCGCAACAATATCAACCATTGATGCACCACCAGTTAAATTACTGGCACGATAAACGTCTGCAATCCACATAATTTGGCGATTTGATGGATTGATTTTTACAACTTCACCCGTGGTTAACCCCGCGTACAGATACTTTCCATAACAAACCGGTGTGGCTGCGCCTGCAACTGAATTATTGGTTGGAAAACCGCTGAATATTTTGCGATTGCCGTCCCATATTGTATTAGAAGAATCTTGACTGTACTTGCAAGACGAATTATCAAACACAATCGCAGATTCTGGAATATCTTGTATTGTTTTATTCAGAACTTTTACATTCGACGAACTGAAAATCGCAGTCCGAACCCCTGGTAAAATCGGGTCACGCTTGTCGCACCCTGTTACCCCCAACACAATACAAATAAATACAATAACTTTACGCATATTTATCCCATTACCGTAATGTTTGCGCCACAGCAGTAATTACAGTTGGCGCATCCGAATCGTTAATGATTTTATCCAACCATTTATTGGCCGCATCAAGATTGTTTTCTGATAAATATTTTTGCGCAACTGTTAATGCAGCAGTGTAATAAAAAGGAGACTTTTTTGTATTCATATCAGACAGGTATTCTTCCATATCTTTACCACTTATATCATTCCCACGAATTCCAACGATATGTAATTTTGCCAAATCGCGAAAATCACGTGTATTGCCGTCTTGCGCCAATGTTTCCAATTTGTTTATATCTTTGTCTAATAAATACGATTGAAACAAAGCCAAATCCGATGTCGCACCCGACGAGCTGTCTGCCAGCGCAGCCAACGCATTTGCATCGACATTTATCAGCGCAGTTTCATAAGCAACGGCTGTTGCAATTCTGTTTGCTTGATATGTACGCACACCAATTTGTATACCTGTTGCGATAATCAAGACAATCAACGCAGCAACAAGAATATGTTTTGAATACTTTTTGATAAAACGCAACGTTTTTTCATTGTTTACTTCTTCCCACACTTCGCGATACAGCGCATCTTCGGCATATTCTGCACGTGTTTTTTTTGGTGTTTTAATATTTTTGTTTCTTTCCAATATTGTTGCCATGGTAAAATACTCCTGTGCTTGATAAATATTATTTTATGGTATACTATAAAAGTTATGAAAAAGGAAATCAAGAGTACTTTACCAGCACAAACAAATACCAGCATCATCGCTGCGCGTGGCGCAAGTGACGAAGCCGGATTGGCGCAATATATACAAACTGTACAGAAAATACCTGTATTAACCGCCGAACAAGAATACGAATACGCAATAAAATGGGTACAAGAAAAAGACAGCAATGCCGCTGAAAAATTGGTGGCCAGCCATTTGCGATTGGTTGTATCTGTGGCATACGACTATAAAAACTATGGCATTCCTGTGGGCGATTTGATTGCCAGCGGAAATATGGGATTGATGCAGGCGCTGCAAAAATTCGACCCAGAAAAAGGTTTTCGTTTTTCTACGTATGCGATGTTCTGGATAAAGGCCGAAATATACGAAACTATATTAAACAATTGGTCTGTTGTTCGAATCGGCACATCCGCAAATCAAAAGCGCGTGTTCTTTAATCTGTCGCGGGCAAAACGGGCTTTGGGAATTATGGACAACAATCTGTCCGACGAACAAACAAAACAAATCGCACAATATCTGGAAGTCCCTGAAAAAGATGTTAAAAATATGGCTACGCGCGTATCGGCACGTGATTTGTCTTTGAATGCACCGATAAATTCAGAAGATGGCGGAACAGATATACTGTCTAATATGACAGATAATTCTGATACTATTGAAGAAACACTGGAACAAATTGAATTTAGACGGCGTGGATACGATATGCTGAAAAAACATTTAAGCCAAATGTCTGAACGCGACCGGGAAATTCTGGTTGCAAGAAAATTGCGCCAACCTGCGTCTACATTGGAATCGCTGTCGCAAAAATACGGAATTTCACGCGAACGGGTACGACAAATTGAAGAACGCGCATATAATAAACTGCGTGATGCAATTTTAAAAGAAACCAAAGGACAGTTGTAAATATGTCTTGGAAAAAATCAATAACAACGGCCTGCGCAATGGCATGCATGTCGTTATCTGCATATGCATTGGAATACGAATCAGGAAATAATTCCTTTAAATTGACCGGATACGGGACAATAGGAATGATAAACCCTGATATTGAAACACCATTATTTATCGGGGACTGGCGCGTTCGCGGACAATTTACAAATTCTGATATAAACAACACCAAATTTGGGCTGGTTTACGCTTTGGACCAGGCGGCATTAGACAAAGGTAATTTTTCACGCGAAACGTTCGTTTTTTTACAATCAAAAAAAATCGGACGTATTGAAATAGGCTTCACCGATTCTATCGCACGAAAGTTGGGACTGGGGTTGCCTGATGTTGGCGGACTGCGCATTAATGACAGACCATTATACAATGAAAAAATTCACCCAGAAGGACCAATTATTGCAGATACTACACTGACATCTGGACGCAGCCGATCTTTGCGCATAAATATGGCTTCAAATGCTGTAAATGGGGTGCAGTACGGACTGTCTGTTTCTGGAATAACAGATGATTATGATTGGGCAATAGACGCAGGTTTAAAAATCAGAAATTCATCCGGAAAACTGAAAACCGCGTATTCTGTCGGCGCGTCTTTTATGTCGCATCCTGATAATTTTGACAATGAAGTTTATACCCCTGGGGTCACCGCCGAATGGCGCAGTCAATTGTCGCTGGCAATGAATTTGCAATACAACAGCTGGATTTGGGGAATAACAGCACGCGCAATATACGACAATAATCCAATCGGGGCGATTTCTGATGGTTTTGTTGTTGGAACTGGGGTCAGTTATGATTTATTAAAATACACTGTTTCTTTGACTTATATGATGTCTGACACAGGTGTATGGCAAAACGATATTGCAGACTTTATTGACCATACCGTCGTCACATCGTTCAGGTATAAATACAGCGAACTTGTTGATGGTTGGATTTCTGGTGGGCTTACCGCAAAAACACCTTTTATATCCGCCGGAATAAGAATAACATTTTAAAAAAAAGTCCCCATTTTGGGGATTTTTTTAAATTTCTGCTTTACCGTTTGTGGCGATTAAATCAGACATCATTTCAATCTTGCCGCCAGCTTCGCGTAAAATCAATTCACCAGCAGCAATTTCAGCATAATCCAATACATCAGACACATACGCATCAAACTTGCCAGCAGCAACCCACGCCAAATCCAGCGCAGGACACCCAGTACGACGTACATCGCCAACCGTTGGACGATTGTCACAAGTATTATAACCGACAGTTAATTCAGACGGTTCTGACAAATTAGAAACCTTGATACGTGCAGAATGGAATGCAGAAAAGACGTATGCACCTTGGCCTGCTTCTGCATAATATAATCTTTCGTCAATCGGAGAATACACCAACGCGATTTTTGTTTCGTCATTCGAACGCAAAGCCAACGATATTGCAAAATGCGGATTGCCACGAACAAAATTAGACGCGCCCGACAAAGCCAATACAAATTCGTCACGACCGTCGCCAGTATGCGTTGTATTCGGTGTCAACAACCCAGCAGCAGGTCGAACCAACAACAAATCAGACAAGATGCTTTCTTCGATTCGGGCAGCAGCCTTTTGAACAAAATCGCGTGCGCTACGCAAAGATTGTTGTAAATTTTCAACTTCGCCAAAGTCGCGACGCAACCCAGACGCAGTACGTTGCAACGCCATAAACATCTTGTTTAATTCGGTTGAACCCTTTATCAACAAATCCATATCGCTGCCCCCATCAGACGAAAATTAAACTTATAATTTGAACCCAGCAAATTTTGCTTTAAATTCTGCGGCACGTTGACCTTTGTCACCGGCATTAGAACGCTGACCAGTCCATGCAGAATGGTTCAAGTTATCTGTTGACAAAACCAAGTCTTTCTTTACAGAAGAATACATTTTTACAGTCTTGCCGTCTGTTCTTGTGACGTTTATTTCGTGATATTCAGGATGAATTCCTTGTTTCATAGTATTACCCTTTTTTAATTTTTTAGCCTGGGAATTATACAAGTAAATTTAAATAAATCAAGCAATATTAGCATTTTAATATCGGCCAATACACCCAAGATACGAATTTCCAGTAGATTCCAAGATATTTATGAACTGATTTTGATTCTTGCCGGAAAATAAAGCCAATATAGTACCCGTATCTGTCGCCAACATATCTGTGACAGTCGCAATTCCAGAATTCATCTTTTTGAAAAATCCACTGGATGGACGGATTTCTGCCGCCAATAATTGGTTTGCGCCCTTTGACTTGGCGTTTTTTTGCGATTCGATAACCATCAGTTGACATTCAGGAGATATTATCAATTTGTCGCTGACAATAGCATCGCTGCCCAACAATTCGCCCCACCAACCAGTAGAACCACAAAAAACAGGTAAATACACCACCGCGTTCGGATTTGATTGTAATATGTCAGATATATCAGAATCTTCAACACAAACATCAGGCATTATACCTGTTGAATTATTTATTACCTTGCGCGCCAACTGGTATTCATTATCCCCAGTTGTCTTGCGTGGCCAATAAAGAATCGGATATTTTGTCATCACTGAGAATTATATCAGATTCGGCATACACAAAAAAGGGGTGCTTGTTAAATAAAGCACTTGATTTTTTATTTTTTTATATTGGACAGCCATTTTTTGCCACCTTCGTATATAGCTTTTATATCATTTCGCGCATCATCATAGAACTTTGTCGATATGCTAACATTAAACAAACTCTTCATAAGCGCAGGAATCATATTCATAAACATCGCAAAAAACAGCCCAATCATAACAAGCAATATAAACGAATCGTTATTCATCATCAGCGCATCCATTAAAAACTTCGAATCGTTGTTCTGAAATGCTTCTTTAAGCGCATTAACACCGTTCATATTGCCGATAACAACGTCCATCAGCATAATAGAAAATGATACAAATACGCAAGTCATCCCAATACCAAGCGTCGCAGACAATATATCATCAATTATCTTTCGAATCGATTTCCCCGCCCCGTCCAATGTTATTTTCCAGCCCTTGAACAACCAAGCCAACATCATCAATGGCAACATTACCAAATCCAACGCCAATGTTATAAAGACTTCCAGAAAATACATCGGTATGGGCAACAATGCCATTAAATACAAAGCAATCAGAATTACGCCAGCTGCCATTAATATCAGATTCGGAAAAATTGGAACGGAATTAAAAATACTGAACATATAATCACTGTCAAAAGCCATATTTAATACTGTCCACCCAGTGGCAATCCCGATACCCGTCACTTGATGAATCCCAGCCAATTCGCATGTCAAATTATGACGAAACCGCGGCGAAAACGCCCCACGATTCACCACACGCGAATCAATGGTCGCAGTATCCATAACCGCAGTCGCAACAACACATTTGTTAAAATCTTCGTCTTGAACAGTCATACGATTCAATGTCAGACCAACATTAAAAATCGGTTCTATTGCAATATTAGATATCATACGCGGCAAAGGCATTACCAACAACGCACATATAAATGCCGCCTTGAAGAAGTGACTTGTAAATTCTGATGTTATGTTCCAAGCATTTTCGTATTTTGATTCAATAAAATTACTGGCAATGCGCCACGCAATCCATATGCCAGATAACGCCAATACCATTGTCACAGTCACACGACCCAAAGCACCATATAAAACCGGCAAAACCGCAGATAATCTTGACATAACATCGGAAAAAAGCTGACACGACCAACAAGTTGAAAAAAACTTTAATGAATCAATCATATCAACAGGAACATTGGAACGATATATCGAATACCCTGCTATGGAAAGAAGACCTGCCCCCAATCCAACCAACCATAAAGGAGCTGCCGCCGCACCAAAGGGCAGAAAAGACAAAAATGTTATCCAAAATTTTTTTGACCACTTCATGATTTTAATTATACCATATTTTTTCATAAATGTGATATAATTGAAAACATAAAATAATTAAGAGAGAATATTTTGTTAAAAAAACTGCTGTCTGTATTGATAATTGTGGCGTCATTTTGCGCGCCATCTGGCGCATACGCAGGCGGCATTATCGATTATCTTGACTTGTCGCCCTTTGTTCCGATTGTGCTGGACGCAATGACCAGTGTCGCAACCGGGATGTACGAATTTTTTGTCAGCGGAAATAAATTTATATATATATTAATTTGGACATTTTTGGGATTGTATTTTGCTTTATACCTGGGAAAGATGTTTTTGCCAAAAAACTGGGTTGATTTTTTCGGATTCAGTGGTGGCGGCGAAATAATAGATGGAAAAACAACTGGCGCAAAAATTTTCGAAGATTTATTACACCCTGGAATGCGTGCAATATTTGCTTCATTGGTATTGCTGCAATTAAACCCTGTTATCTTAACAAAAGTCGTCGTAAATCCATTTTTAGAATTCGGCGCAATATACACAAGTGCTATCTTAAAAGAAACAAATAATACAATTAATGCCCCAATAATAGAATGTCCTGAAAGTATACTTGAAAAAAAATGGATTTCAGAAAAAGCTTGTAAATTTTTAATCCAACCTGTTGCAGAAATTTCCGCAGTTAACAACCAAGCAATTAAACGCGGTTTTGGATTCTTGAAAAAGGGGTTACGTGGTCTTATGACACTGGTTCCGCATGGTGGCGAAAGTTTTTTCAATGTAATTACAGGAATTGTTTTAATTACAACATTTTTCAGTTCTAATTTATTTATGGCGTTGCTGATTCTGCAAGGCATATTTAATTTTGGAATTCAATTGATATTATATCCGTTTTATGTGCTTTCTTATGTTGTAAAGCCCAACGATAAATGGCTTGATTTATGGCCCGCATTTTCTGGCATAATAGACGCTTTGAAAAAGCTGATTATAACCATGATTGCGTGCGCTTTTATGTTATGTGTAAACATAGCTGTTATCCAAGCCTTGTTCAAATGGAATTCATCTGTATTCGTTGCGGCTGCAAACGGTTCTGCGTCCAGTAATGCGCAAATTGGGGCCGCAGTAACAAATACAACCGGCTTTGGCGAACATGCTATTTTATGTCTGTCTTCGATATTAACTTTTTATCTGATGTTCAAGATTTTCGAAAAGACACGCGAACAATTAAATATATACGTCGGTAAAGACGCAGACAAATTATACAAAGACACAACAGGGTTCGTAAAAGAAACACACAAAAATTTCAAAACAACAAAGAAAACTATAAAGTCAATAAAGGGATGGCGAAAATAACAAAATGAACAGTCATATAAACAGTTTTATCGAAAACAGTATTCAGTGCTGGGGCTGTGGTGTTTTTGACCGACTGATTCAAATGGTATCAGGTGTCGCCAGTAATATTTATAAT
>JAZNGD010000052.1:0-3155 GCA_045576255.1 Candidatus Enterousia sp. | reverse complement strand
CGCGTAGTATCCGAACTGGACGGTCATTTTATAAACGTAGTTGCCTGGGATAATAAAACAGGTACACTGGCGAATTTTAGCAACGCATGTGGCGTCACCAAAGATTACTGCATTACCGCACCTGGCACAGGGTTAAAATCTTCGGAATCCAGCATATCACTTAACGGCACCAGCTTTGCCGCCCCAATTGTGTCTGCTGCGATTGCAGTAATCCGCGAAGCTTTTCCATATATGAAATCAAATGAAATTACAAACCTGCTGTTTACAACGGCGCGCGACATCGGCGCAGTTGGTGTTGACGAAGTATACGGCCATGGAATGTTGGATTTAGAACGCGCAACACGTCCTGTGGGCGTTCAGACAATTCCAACATCAAATGGCGGCAGCACAACTATGCAGACCGCACGCGTCAGTGGCACAATCGGCAAACAATTGAAATCAGCGGACATAAAATTTTCATTTATCGACAGCTTTGGTCGCGCATTTGAAACCAATCTGAACGATAACATATCTGTAAAAAACCGCGGCCTGGGATTCGAACGTCTGCGCGAAAACGAAACAAACAGCATAAAATCAGGCAACTTGGAAATCGGCTTTAAACAAACAGAAATGTTGTCTGGAACTGGATTTTTACAAACAGGACAACAAACATTATTAAGCTTTGTCGGATATAACAACGAACACCGAATCGGAAACACAGACATATTTTATCGCACTACTTTTGGTGTGATGAATCCTGACACATCCCCAGAATCTATGGTTTCGGGCTTTTCGAATTTGTACACGGCATCCGTTCGTATCGGGGCAAAATACCAAAATTTAATACTATCAATTGGCACCCCTGACACAATTATATCCGGCAATATGTACCTGAATGTATCCAGCGGCCGCGCGAACGACGGAAAATATTTATTTTCACAACATTCAATTGACTTAACAGGTCGCCCACAAATAGAATACAGTGCATCTTATAAATTTATAACAACCGGCTTTATTGATAATCCGACTGGGACAGACGAATTCTATATTTTTGCAAAAACAAAGTTAAAATTTTAAAAACACCTTGCATTTTTTTGCTATAACTGCTCAAATGAATTAGATTGAAAAACATTTAACAAAGGAAGTGATTATGGCAGGCAGTATAAACAAAGTAATTTTGGTTGGAAATATCGGTCAAGAACCCCAGGTTCGCACAATGGGCAGCGGTCAAAAAGTAGTCAGCTTTTCATTGGCAACATCTGAACGTTGGCGCGACCGCGCAACTGGCGAACAAAAAGAACAAACAGAATGGCACCGCGTTGTTGTATTTAACCCAAACTTGGTTGAAGTTGCAGAACGCATGCTGCAAAAAGGTACAAAATTATACATCGAAGGTTCATTACGTACACGCAAATGGCAAAACCAATCTGGCGCAGATGTTTTTACAACCGAAGTTGTATTGAATCAATTCGCGGGTCAAATGGTTATCTTGGGTGGCGCAAAATCAATTGACAGCACATCCGGTGACTTTGGTGGCGCACCAGCACCACAACCACGCGAAGAAATATCTGTATCTGATATTGGCGACGACATTCCATTTTAAAAAACGCCCAAACGGGCGTTTTTTTTATTTCTTGTAATTATTTGGGTATCCTTATACCGCCTTTTATTTTTCTTTAAACAATCGCGCAGGGTCCACCGCACTGTTTCCACGACGTACTTCCAGATACATTTCTGGTTTATCAGGATTCATACGCCCAATCGGTTCACCTGCTAAAACTTCTTGTCCCAACGCAACATCAATATCGCCCAGGTTTGTCATAACTGTATTATACCCATTTTTGTGCGACATAATTACAACACGACCAAAACCACGAAAACTGTCTGCAAATTTAACAACCCCATCTGCTGGCGCCATAACAAGTGCCCCCCCACGCGTACGCACACGCCACCCATCAGACTTTAATCCCAATGCTGTTTTTTCGCCAAAGCGCACAGTCACACGCCCACGCACAGGCAAATTTAATTTACGACGTGAAAATTGCGAATCAGATGTCATTTCAGAACTGCCCACCCCAGCTGACAATTCAGAAATACTTTTTGCGCGCGCCGATAATTCACGCAATTTTTTTTGCAAAGCCGCCTGTTGACTTTTTAATTTTTCATTTTGCGCACTGCGTGTACGCAATAATTTATCAAGTTCGTTTTTTTCGCGCGTGTATTTTTTTGCAGTCCTGTCCAACTTTTCTTTTTCTGTTGCACGCGCTTCCCTGATTTTAGCCAATTCTTTAACTTTCGCTTCGGCACTGCTTATTTGTTCATTCAAATTGTCCGCCATACCAGACAACACAGCCGACATCAAAACATATTCACGCATATCTTCGTTATCGAAATTTGGGTGCGATGCAACGAACAAAATACCAGAAGCCGCATCTGCGACGCGCGCTTGGTTCTTTTTAAGTTCCACACTTATTGTATCAATTTTGTCGTCCAATTCTGAAATTTTCTTTATCATTTCATTGCGTTTATCTTCTAATGACGACACCTTGTCAGCAGTTCGCACCAATTGCTTTTTTGTCTTTACCACATCACGTTCAGATGTTTTAACTTGCTGTTCTAACTTTTTATTTTGCAATTCTGTCTGTTTAATTTGCGCATTTATCTTGGACAATTCGGTCGCCGCATAACCAGAACAACAACCGAAACAAGCAAAAAGGAAAAACAATACATACACAACGCGCATATCCATATTTTAACAAAAAATAAACCAAGTTGCAAACAATGTATAAATTTGATATAATACACATAACTTATGGAACGGAGAGAACAATGAAGAAACAAAAAAACGCTAATCTACCAATAAATTCTATTTCGTCTTTTTATGCATTGGCGCATATGCTGTGTGAAGGATATTTATACCCTGTTAACACACCTATATTTGTCACATCTGGGAATAAAAAATATTCTTTTTCTGTGGCGTTCGATAAAAAAACAGAACAAATTTGGTTAGCAACATACAACACACCAGCAAATATCATTGAAAACACCGCAGAATTTTTGAACAACATAATAACAAACACACTGGAAGATTTAAAATTGCAAATCAATATCATAAATATCGCAGATATTGACAAACAAAAATTATCCGATTTAAATAAAAAAATGGCAAAACATAA
>JAZNGD010000051.1:0-18372 GCA_045576255.1 Candidatus Enterousia sp. | reverse complement strand
CGGTTTAATAAAAAACACCACACAAGGTGGCGTTTTTTATTAATTCTGGCGCATCCAGAAGGATTCGAACCCTCAGTCTTCTGATCCGTAGTCAGATGCTTTATCCAGTTAAGCTATGGATGCAACGTTGTTATATTTTATACTGTAAAATTTAAAATGCAAGCAAAAATAATATTTTTTTTATCTTTCCTTGTCGTTTTGATGATACAGTGCATTGTAATGCTGGCGACAAACAGATTTATAGCACGTATCGCCCAATGCAAATTGGTCGCCATCGCGTATCACGTTCTTGTTTGTATCAAAACGCAAATGATGTGTTGCCAGCTTCATACATCCGTCAATTTGGCAATTTGATTCCATTCGATGCAGTTTTGCACCAACTTCTATTAAGCGTTTAGACGCAGGAAACAATTTTTCGTTGCTGTCAACCAATAAACCATAGCACATAACAATTTTGTTTTGTGTGTCGGCAATATGAACCAGTTTATCGATGTCTGTTGGCGCAAAGAATTGGACTTCGTCAACCAAAATGATTTTGGTAGAAGGCTTTGGGTCGTATTCCTGCAAGTCATTCATCGCGTTTGCATGCCATGTCAGTCCGATACGCGAAGCGATTTCGGTGGGACCAGAACGCTTGTCAAAAGCAGGTTTAATAACTTCGGATAATGTGCCTTTTTTTGAAAAATTATATGCGTTCATTATTAAAGCAGCGGTCTTAGAACTGTTCATAACCCCATAATGAAAGTGCAGATTGGCCATTTTTTTCTCCTTTTTTAAAATTATGAAATAATTCATAGCAAAAAAATTCATATTATTCATTAAAAAAAACATTTTAATGTGATATAATAGTCAGCAGTGAAAGGAAGTGTTTTTGTTTTAATTGCTGGATTTACAACTGCTGCCATCGGGTTCGAGCAGGGCGCCCTTATGCGCCAGAATCAACGCCTGACCAAAAGTTTTTTGACCGCCCAGACTTTCCCAAAAACGTTTGAAGATTTATCTTTTGCCGACAAGGTTGCCATTTGGCAAGAAGGGTACGAACCCTTTGAATCCGAATACGACAGTACAGGTCGCTGTATAAAAAATTGCGCGTATGTTGGCATAACAATACAAGAAGAAGAACGTGCCAGTCAACAGGCAACAGAAGAACTGCAAGAATTGGCGCAAGAACAAGAAAGTGCTGCGGGGCAAATCGGAACAGTGGCTAAATTTTTTGGCCCCCCCGTCAAAGACGTGCCTATAAAAATAAGTTCTGATTTTGGTAAACGTGACATAAGGGGCAAAGGTTCGGTGTATCATCATGGTATAGATATATCGGTTCTTGAAGGTACGCCCGTATATGCTGTGTCAAACGGAAAAGTAATTACAGCAGGATCTAAAACGGGATATGGCAGGGTTGTTGAAATAGAACACTATGTTAAAAATCATAGAATTGTCACGACTTATGCCCATCTTAATGATTATGTTGTGAAGCCAGGCGACATTATTCAAGCTGATGACCTAATAGGGCATTCTGGTAATACAGGAACGTCCACAGGTCCCCATTTGCATTATGGGATTAAGCTTGATGGGAAAAGTGTTGATCCACTTGGTTCTAAAATCAAACCCGAATTAAAGAAAAAGAAGGAATCTAATGCTGCTTATAATGCCGGTGTTAATTTTCTTGGTGCGAAATATTGTTTTCAACCGGGGGTATCAAGCAATCGTGTGGCAGGGAAGTCAGACGAATATTTACGAAACAATTTCCCCGGTTGTACGGGTTGGTGCGACAATTAGAATTGGGTTGCATCGCGTTTTGCAAATTTTACTTCAAAACTGCCGTTGTTTATTGGTGCCCAAGATATAATATATGGGCTTAGCAGGCTGTCGCGCGCCCATTGTTGAAATTTAATTTTTAATATTCCGCTGGCGCCAGTTATTATGGTGGCACCGCGTATTCCTGATGCAGCCAAAGCCATAATTTTTTCCCAAGCTTGCTCTTCGGTCAGTTGATGCAGGTCTAATTTTGCGTGTTGTGGTATGGGTGTATCTGGCGCAGGATTCTTTTCAGACAATCGCAGTTGCCTGCGTACACTGCGTCGTACATCAGAATTGACAGGCACATATTCTGCGCCAATCATATTTAAAATATCTTTGTCGTTCAGTTTTTTCATATCATTAATGCGCTTTGCGGAAAACCAAAACACGTTCAGTGCCGCTTAAATCGTATGCGTTGCGTACCAAATCCCAACCGTTTTTTATAAAGATGTCTTTGATATCTGTTCCTTGGCCGATGCCGATTTCCAGGTACAGTTTGCCGCTGTCTGTCAGCCACTGTTTTGCGTTTTTAGCAATTGCTTGATAAGCGGCCAATCCATTGTTTTGTGCATAAAGTGCCATTTTTGGGTCGTGCTTTGCCGCATCATTGACGCGTGTGTCTTGTATTGATATATATGGTGGGTTCGATACGATTATATCAAACAAGGTATCATAATTGTGTTTTTTTGCAAAGCTGGTTCGCAACAGTTTGATTTTTTTGTTCAATCCCAGTGTTTTTACATTACGTTTTGCTACACGTAATGCGCCACGCGATTTATCGATTCCGACCCCAGACGTGTCGGGTATGTTCTTTACCAGCGAACAAATTATACAGCCTGTACCTGTTCCCAAATCCAAAATACGCTTTTCCGATTTGTCATCACAGTCTGTAATAACTTCGGATACCAGCGTTTCTGTGTCTGGTCGTGGGTCCAATGTGTTTTTGTTGGTATAAAATTTAAGCCCATAAAACCATTTTTGCTTTATTATTTTTGCAACAGGCATCCCACATCGCAATTGCCGCGCCATAAATAAGACTTTAATCCAAGTTAATTTTTTTTTGTTTTCTGTGATTATTCGTGCGGCCCGAATGCCACCTGCGCGTTGTAAAATTGCGAATGCTTGATTTGTTTTCATAAAACTATTATAATGCCAATTATGAAAAAAGCAAAAGATATTCTGAATACAACCAACTTGACCAGAATGGTCATTGCGCTTGCCGTATTGTTAAGTTTGGTTGCCGTATTTTTGGTTTTGACCCGTCGTGCGCCATCTGTTTCTGGTGGTGGCGAATGTCGTTCTGTGGTTGTGGTATCGTCTGGCGATACTTTGTCTAATTTATTATATGCCCAGGGGCTAAGCCACAAAGATATTAATGAAATCGCAACGGTTTTGAAAAAAGACGCTGGTATTTCTACATTACGCGCAGACCGCGATAAGTTGGAATTTTTGCGTGATAATGATTCTGCGCCTGTTTCTAAAATTGTTGTTGTGCCATCTCCATGGCGTCAGGTTGAATTAACCTGTGATGATAACGGTGGTTGGAATTGCAAGACGGTTGATGTTGTGCGTGATACGCGCGCCGTATGGCGCAGTGGCGAAATCTTGGACGGGGACAGTTTTTATTTAGCTGGCCAGCGTGCCGGGATTCCTGCTGGGATTTTAATTGAAGTGTATGATTTATTGGCATTTGAAATGGACTTTGAACGCGATGTTCGTGCCGGACAAAAGTTCTGGGTTTTGTATGAAGAAAACTTTTCCGATGGTAAAAAGGTTGATAACGGTAATGTGTTGGCTGTAGCGTTTCAGGCGTTGCGTGGGAATGTTGAAATGTTTCGTTTCCGCAAATCTGATGGTACAATTGGCTATTATGACGCAGACGGCAATGGCGCAATCAAGTCTTTAAAACGTACACCTATTAACAACGCGAAAATAACCAGCAATTTTTCCAAAAAGCGCAAACATCCAGTTCTGGGCTTTACGCGTGCGCACAAAGGGGTTGATTTTCGTGCATCGACTGGTACACCAATTCCTGCGGCCGGCAGTGGTCGTGTAGTTGCGCGCAGTTATAATCGTGGGCATGGTAATTTTGTAAAAATTCGTCATAACGGTTCTTATGAAACATTGTATGCGCATATGTCGCGTTTTGCCAAAGGGGTCAATGTTGGCACCAATGTTCGTCAAGGACAAACAATTGGCTATGTTGGTTCAACAGGGTATTCAACTGGACCACATTTGCATTATGAAATTATCAAAGACGGGGTGCATGTTAATCCAATGACTGTAAAGCTGCCTGCAATAAGTAATCTTGGCAAAGAAGATAAAAAGAAATTCTTGGAATATCGCAAGGTATTAGAATCTGGGTTGGAAAAATTACAAAAAAATCCTGCTATGTACATTCAATTATAAAAGATGCCCGTTGGGCATTTTTTTGCGGCAATTCAAACCTGTAATGTCTATAAAAATCAGCGGCTAGGTACCTTTTCCTAAGTAGTGTATTGTGATTGCAAGATGTGTTTGAAATGTTTATAATAAGTATGTCTTTAATACAAGACAAAATAAATCTTGAAAAGGAGAAAGAAAAGATGAGAGGACTTACAAACTTTGTTCTTATGCCATTGACATTTATCGGTGCCTTGAACTGGGGACTGGTTGGAATCTTTGGTTTTGACTTGGTTGCGTATTTGTTTGGACCTGCAACATTGGCCAGTAACATCATATATGCATTGATTGGTATTTCTGCATTAGTATGGTTAATCTGGATGTTTGTTGACAGACCTGTATCTCGCGATCGTTAATGTATCGCATAAAAGTTTCATGTCTTCGCCCCATACCAAGGGGCGTTTTTTTTGTTTTTTTGTATCGGTTGTTATGCTGTTGACTTTTTTATCGGCTTGCGCAATAATTTCCACTGATTTAAATATGTACAGTGGATATATAGTATGAAAGAAAAGTTAACAAAAGAAATAAAAAACAAGCTGTTACAAAATATGTTTGTAAAAAATTACAAACGTATGTGGCCGTATGTCAAGCCTTATTGGTTTCGTGGGGCTTTGTCGTTATTGTTGGCGATTCCGATTGGTTCTATGGATGCTGTAATTGCGATGGCTTTACGACCATATATGGACTTGGTTATGGTTGAAAAGTCTTTACAAACAGCATGGTATATCCCATTGGGTATTATTTTGTTTACCTGTATCCAGGGATTGTTGACATACGCATCTAATTATTTGAATGCGTGGTCTGGCGCCAAGATAACCAATCGTTTAAAATTAGAACTTTATAAAAAAATGCTGTTTTTTGAAACTGCGTTTTTCAGTCAAAAGAATTCCGGTGATGTTATTTTTATGTTTAACAATAATGCAGATATGGCGTGTTCTGGGCTGTTAACAAATTTAAAGAATCTTGTGCAAAAGGTTTTTACAGCGATTTCGTTAATATTTGTGTTGTTTTTTAATTCGTGGCAATTGGCAATTGTCTGTGTTGCTGTTTTGTTTGGTGCAATGTTGCCGATGATGACGTTAAAAAAGAAAGTAAATGCGGTATTTTCCAAATCGATTGTGGCAGATTCCGCGCTGTTGACAGCGTACAATGAATCTTATGCCGGCAACAAAACGATTACCGCGTACAATCTGGAAGAATATCAACAGCAAAAATTCCACGAAGTTTTACATTCTGTATTTAATTTAAAAATGAAGTTGGTGCAACGCACCAGATGGGTGACGCCTGTTATGCACGCTGTTTTGTCTGTTGGTATTGGGTTGGCGATTTGGTTTGGTTCATATCTGATTCTAAGGGGAACCATAACCAGTGGCGCATTTGTTTCATTTTTGGCGGCCCTGATAATGCTGTATAATCCGATGAAAAGTATGGGGTCTACATATAATTCTGTATTGATGTCATTTTTGGCGATTGAGCGTGTATTTGAAGTTTTGGATTCTGTGCCGGCAATTAAAAATTGCCCGAATGCAGTTCGTATGCCGTCTGTGCACAAAAGTATTGAATTTAAAGATGTTTCATTTGAATATGTAAAAGACGTTCCTGTTTTAAAAAATGTTAATTTGACCGTATCCCATGGCGAGATTGTTGCCCTGGTTGGTAATTCTGGTGGTGGAAAATCTACGTTGGTCAGCTTGTTGCCACGTTTTTATGATGTGACGGGTGGTGGCATTTATGTTGATGGCACAGATATTCGCAACTTTACTTTGTCGTCACTTCGTCAAAATATCGCCGTTGTATTCCAAGACAACTTCTTGTTTGCAGGAACAATACGTGAAAATATTTTGATTGGCAATCCAAAAGCATCCGTAAAAGACTTGGACAAGGCTGTAAAAATGGCGTGTCTGGAAGATTTTATTGCAAGTTTGGCCGACGGATTAGATACCCAGATTGGTGAACGTGGCATATTGTTGTCTGGCGGACAAAAACAGCGTATTGCAATCGCACGTGCGTTTTTAAAGAATGCACCAATTTTAATCTTGGACGAAGCTACATCTGCATTAGATAATAAATCAGAAGCGGTTGTTCAACAGGCAATCGAAAATTTGATGCAAGATAAAACAGTGTTTGTTATCGCGCATAGATTGTCTACAATTCGAAATGCGTCCAAGATTGTTGTTGTAAACAATGGCGAAATAGTAGAAGCAGGTACACACGAAGAACTGTTAAATATACAATGTGGTGCATATAAAACTTTGTATGATATGCAGTTCAAAGTCGCAGAATCGTAAACATTGCCCCAATTGGGGCATTTTACTTATTGCGATACAGTGTTTTAAGTGGTATATTTTGTCGTGTCCAATACATAATAACAAAAGGATTTTCTATGTTATTGCAAGGAAAAAAGATTTTAATCACAGGTGTTGCGAATGATTGGTCTATGGCGTGGGCTATTGCCAAACGCGCAGTTGCTGCGGGCGCACAGGTTGCAATGCCTTATGCGATGCCGGCGCTGGAAAAACGTGTACGTCCATTGGCGGAATCGATTGGCGCAGAATTTGTTCAAGAATGCAATGTTCAAAACGATGAACAAATGGATGATTTATTTAATAAAATTGAACAGCAATGGGGGCGTCTTGATGGTGTTTTGCACGCGATTGCATTTTCTGATAAGAACGAATTAATGGGTCGTTATGCAGATACTACGCGTGATAATTTTAAAAACACAATGGATATATCTGTATATTCTTTGGTTGATATTGTTCGTCGTGCTTCAAAATTAATGACAGATGGTGGTTCTGTTGTCACATTGACATATTATGGGGGCGAAAAATCTGTGCCGAATTATAATGTTATGGGGGTTGCAAAATCCGCTTTGGACAGCAGTGTTCGTTATTTGGCGTCTGATTTTGGTGCAGTTGGAATTCGTGTTAATGCGATAAGCGCTGGTCCGATTATGACATTAGCATCCAGTGGTGTTGGCGGATTCAAGGCTATGTTGCGTTTGAATGCTGAAACGACCCCATTGCGTCGCAATATGACTTTGGATGATGTCAGTGGCGCCGCGTTGTATTTGTTCAGTGATTTGTCCAGTGCCGTCACAGGGGAAATTCATCATGTAGATTGTGGTTATTCGTCAACAGGAATGATGCCAAACGACATGAAAGATATTTTGTTAAAAAATCTTGATAATTAAAGAATCGGCCTGTGATGTATCACAGGCTTTTTAATATAAAAACAAATGCAAAAGTATATCGATTCTCATTGTCATTTTTTTTGCCCGTCTATTGATAAAGATGTCGGGGCGATTTGTAATGCGACAAATCCGACAGAATGGATGTTAATTGCAGAATTGGTTGATAAAAGCAAAAATTTATATGGTGCGGTTGGGGTTCATCCTTGGTTCATATCTGGTTTGATGTCGGATTGGCAAGACGAACTGTATAGCTTATTGATAAAAAATCCTGATTTGATGGTTGGCGAAATTGGTCTGGATAAATACCACGATGATTTATCTGGTCAAATTAATGTTTTTATTGCTCAATTAAATACTGCTTATAATTTAAATCGTGGAATTTGTGTTCATTGTGTTGGTATGTGGCACCAGCTTTTACAGATACTTAAACAAAACAAGAACGTATTGCCGCGATTTATTTTGGCGCATTGCTATTCTGGCCCAGTCAAAGATATAAAAAAAATGGCAGAAAATTACAATATGTATTTTTCATACGGCTTTCGTAATTTGCAAAACAGCGCGTGTGTTTTATCGACCCCACTGAACAGAATCTTGGCAGAAACGGACAGTGATACCCCGTCAGATGTAATAAGTGTTGTTAATCGTATTGCAGAAATATTGAATATTGCGCCCGACAAAATGGCTGATATAATATATGAAAACACTATACGGATGTTGAAAGTATGACAAGATTAAACAGAACAAGGTTATTATACGGGGAAGATGCGGTTGAAAAATTAAAAAGCACGACAGTGATGGTTGTTGGCTGTGGTGCAGTTGGTTCTTTTGCAATAGAAGCGTTGGCACGTTCAGGTGTTGGGAATTTAATATTGGTTGATTTTGATAATGTCGAAGAATCAAACATAAACCGTCAATTGTTTGCATTGGATTCAACTGTTGGTATGCCAAAGGTTGATGTTGCCGCCGCCAGAATTTATGACATTAACCCAGAAATTAAAGTGATTTCGATTAATGTTTTTTTTGATGAAGGCACAGAACTGGATTTTCGTCCCGATTTTATAATTGACGCAATTGACAGTGTCGCGTCCAAGGTTGCGTTGTACAAGTATGCTGCGCATCATAATATTCCAATTGTTTCCAGTATGGGCGCTGCGTTAAAAACAGATATAACAAAAATCAAAATAGCACCGTTATCCAAGACAATTGTTTGTCCGTTGGCGGCGCGCGTTCGTCGGATGGTGCGCGAACAAGATTTGCCAGATATTCCGGTTGTTTTTTCGACTGAAAAACCTGTGCCTGTTGTTGGCCATGCAAAAAATTTAGGTTCTGTTATAACAGTCACTGGTTCATTTGGTTTGATACTTGCTAATTATGTTATTGGCAAAATACTTAATTTGACATAATCAATATCTTTGTTGTAGACTAAGCTTATAACAACAGCAGGAGAGGGTATAATGAAATTTATAAACAAATTAAAATCTGCATCTGGGTTATGGTTATCTGTTTTGTCAATTGGTGTTGCGTTGGGCGGTTTTTTTATCGGTGACGGCATCTATCGTGCAATGTCTGGGCGCACTGTCACAGTCAAGGGTTTAGCTGAACGCGATGTCGTGGCAGATACTGCCGTATGGAACATCAAGATAAATGGTGTTGGTGGCGATTTGACTGTTTTGCAACAGCAAATTGATGAAGATATCAATGAAATACATGCGTTTTTAATCGATTCTGGTTTTTCGCCAACTGATATTCAAAATCTGCGTGTCCAGGTTCGTGATAAATATGCTGGTTATTCAGATGCGGAATTAAAGAATCAACAAAATGACGGTCGTTATGTTATTGAAACCGGGGTCAAGGTTCGTTCTAATAATGTTGGCTTGGTTGATGCTGTGTCGCGTCGTATGGGCGAATTGGTTCGTCGCGGTATTACTATTACCGAAGATTATGCAGGCCCAATTTATATTTTTAATGGATTAAATGAAATTAAAATATCGATGATTGAACAGGCAACAAAAAACGCGACTGCTGCGGGTCAGCAATTTGCCAAAGACGCAGATGCGCGTTTGGGAAAAATTAAAAGCGCAAACCAAGGCGTGTTCAGCATTGAGTCGCGCGATCCAACAGATTCGTGGTCTTCGAACGAGCGTCAGTCGATAAATAAAAAGGTTCGTGTTGTTGCAACAATAACTTTTTATTTGAAATAAAAAACTTTACAATTTCATTTTAAACAAATAAAATAAAAACGTCATAAAACAAAGGAAGGACAAATGGCAAAACAAACTACAAAAAAAACAACAACAAAAGTTGCAGTGAAAAAAACATCTGTCAAGAAAGCTGAAAAACCAGTTGCAAAAAAAACAGTTGCGAAAAAAGTTGCTGTTGCACCTGTCGTTGAAAAACATCCATGCGGTTGCGATAAAAACTGCGTATGCGCTGGCAAATGTCACAAACGTGGCGGCGTGTTTAAAAAGTTTGTCGTATTCTTGGTAATTTTTGGGTTGGGTTTTGCTGCGGCAAAATTGTGCTGCTGTCACAAAGGGCGCAAAATGATGCCACGTCCAGAATTTGAAAACGGCTGTTTGGTTGTAAAATGTCCAAAAATGGCTGAAAAGGTTCAAATGATGGACACAGATAAAAACGGCTGTGTATCCGTTGAAGAATTCCGCGCGGCTAAAAAACATGATATGCGTGGTATGAAAAAACATCGTGGCCCACGCGCTGAAAAACCTGTTGTCACAGAATAAAAAAAGCCCCATTTGGGGCTTTTTATTTTATTGCGTTATCAAAATCTTGTTCTGACCATATTGTTATGCCCAATTCTTGTGCGCGGGTCAGTTTGCTGCCGGCATCACTTCCTGCCAACACAATATCTGTTTTTGATGAAACACTGTTAGATACGTTTGCGCCAAAACTTTCCAGAATTTCTTTGGCTGCATCGCGTGTGTATTTTACCATAGTACCTGTCAAAACGACTTTTTTGCCGGTCAACAATTCATTTGTTTTGTTGTTTTTTTGTTGTGCGTTTTGGACGTTGATATGCGCCAACAGTTTGTCCAGTTCGTTTTTATTATGTTCGTCTGCAAAGAAAGACACGATTTCTTCAGCCATAACATCACCAATACCA
Source organism: Candidatus Enterousia sp. (assembly GCA_045576255.1). Taxonomy (GTDB): domain Bacteria; phylum Pseudomonadota; class Alphaproteobacteria; order Rs-D84; family Rs-D84; genus Enterousia. The sequence goes on along the minus strand of JAZNGD010000051.1, from coordinate 7,819 downwards.
TCAATGTCTTTCAGTTTCCACAAAGGCGCATTTCTTATCGCGTCCAATGTTCCGAATGCTTTTGCCAATATTTTGGCGGTCACTTCGCCAACTTCTGGTATGCCGATTGCGAATAAAAATCTGTGCAGTTCTATATCGCGTGCGTTATCAATTGATTTGGCAAGATTCATAACAGACCTTTCGCCAAACCCATCAAGTTTTTTTATTTCGTCGCCATGGTTTTGTATCAGTGTAAAAATATCGCTTGGGCCATTAATCCAGCCGCGTGCAATAAAGTTTTCCAGTTGTTTTGTGCCCAGACCGTCAATATCAAAACCTTTTCTGGAAACCATATGTTCTAATTCGCCCAATCTTTGTGCGGGGCAGGTCAGTGTATTAATACATCTGCGTGCAACTTGACCGGATTCTTGAACGACGCGTCCGCCGCATACGGGGCATACATCTGGGAATATAAATTCTGTTGCTGTTGGATTTTTTTCGGCGATACCGACAATTTGCGGAATGACGTCACCGGCGCGTTGTACGATAACCTTGTCGCCAATTCGCACACCCAATCTGTTAATTTCATCGGCATTATGCAGTGTTGCGCGTGATACTACGACCCCACCTATGTTTATAGGTTCCAATTCAGCGACAGGTGTCAGAACCCCGGTGCGTCCGACTTGGACAGTGATACTGCGCAAGTCTGTGATTGCGCGTGCCGCAGGAAATTTATACGCGACTTCCCATCTGGGGCTGTTTGCGCGACATCCCATTTTTTCTTGGGTTGCAATATCATTTACTTTCAACACCAGTCCATCAATATCAAAAGGAATATCAGGTCTGATAAGCATAATATGATTATATGCATTTTGTATTTCTGTCATATTATCAGCATTTGTTGCCCAAGCACGAGTGGTTTTAAACCCCCAAGATTCCAATTTATCAAAATATTGTGATTGTGTATCAAAATCGCGCCCAGAAATTTCGCCATAAGTATATGCAAATGCACTAAGTTTTCGTGTGGCGGTTATGCGTGGATTCAGTTGTCGCAGTGAACCGGCGGCTGCATTTCGTGGGTTTGCAAATTGTTTTTCTGATTCGCTGTTCAGTGCGATAAAGTCATTCCGTTTCATATAGACTTCGCCGCGCACTTCGATAACATCTGGAAAATCGCCAGACAGTTTTTGTGGTATATCTGGTATTGTTTTTAAATTTTCTGTAATATCTTCGCCCATAACCCCACTTCCGCGCGTCAGCCCACGAACAAGAACGCCTTTTTCATATCGTGCAGCATACGAAACACCATCAACTTTCAATTCGATAAAAATATTTTTGTTGGACAGTTTATCGAACCAATCGCGAACTTCTGTTTCGTCAAACACGTCAGATATGGACAACATTGGCACACTGTGCGGAAAAGATTTAAATTTTTCATTTACTGCGGCCCCAACTTTGGATGAAGCACCGTTTTTCGCCAATTCTGGGAACATAGTTTCAATTTCCATCGCGCGTTTTTTTACGGCATCATAAGTTGCGTCATCAACGATTGGTGCATCTTGTTGGTGGTAAGCAATATCCCAATCATGCAGTTTTTTCAGCAAATCTTGGTGTTCAGACAGTATAAATAAATCAGGTACGTTTTTCATATTTCGATTATAGAAAAAACATAAAAATAAAACAATATCAAAAAATCCCCCAACCGGGGGATTTTTTATATTTCATGGTTGCTATCAATACTAAAGACGGGTGGTTGTTGGTTTGGGGTTAGTATGTTTTTTTCGGCCTGCCTAAAAATATCCGCATTTGATTTTTCTGGCGTTAATGGATTGCCGTCCGATAATATTTTTCCTCTTATTTTTTCTGGCGCACCTTTTAGTGATGTCAGTTGATTTAGTGAACAATCAAAATATCCCTCAACTTCTTTTGGTGCACCGACTAATGTTGTCAATTGATTATTATGACAATTAAAATCCCCACCAACTTTTTCTGGCGCACCATCAAGTGATGTAAGTTGATTCCATGAACAATCAAATTTTCCACTAACTTTTTCTGGTGCGCCGACTAATGCTGTCAATTGATTTCCTGAACAATTAAAATCCCCACCAACTTCTTTTGGTGCACCATCAAGTGATGTAAGTTGATTTGATGCACAATCAAATTTTCCACTAACTTTTTCTGGTGCGCCATTTAGGCTGATTAGTTGATTCGCGTCGCAAATAAAACTCCAGCCAACTTTTTTTGGTGCACCATCAAGTGATGTAAGTTGATTCCTTGAACACTCAAAATCCCCACCAACTTTTTCAGGTGCACCATCAAGTGATGTAAGTTGATTCCTTGAACAAACAAAATCCCCACTAACTTTTTCTGGTGCGCCATCAAGTGATGTCAGTTGGTTTACTGAACAATCAAATTCCCCACCAACTTCTTTTGGTGCGCCCTGTAATGTTGTTAATTGGTTGTTACCGCAATAAAAATCCCTACCAACTTTTTTTGGTGCGCCCTGTAATGTTGTTAATTTGTTGTGGCAGCAACCAAAACCCCCACCAACTTTTTCTGGCGCACCCTGTAATGTTGTTAATTGGTTGTCACTGCAATTAAAATCCCCAGCAACTTTTTCTGGCGCACCCTGTAATGTTGTTAATTTGTTGTTACCGCAATTAAAACCACTACCAACTTCTTTTGGTGCACCCTGTAATGTTGTTAATTGGTTGTTACCGAAATCAAAACCCCCACCAACTTTTTCTGGCGCACCCTGTAATGTTGTTAATTGGTTGTCACCGCAATAAAAATCCCCAGCAACTTTTTCTGGTGCGCCCTGTAATGTTGTTAATTGGTTGTCATTGCAATAAAAATTCCCACCAACTTCTTTTGGTGCGCCTGTCAGGCTGGTTAATTGGTTGTGGTCGCAATAAAATTTTCCACCAACTTCTTTTGGTGCGCCCCGTAATGTTGTTAATTGGTTGCTACCGCAATCAAAAGTCCCAGCAACTTCTTTTGGTGCGCCCTGTAATGTTGTTAATTTATTGTCGCGGCAATCAAAATCCCCACCAACTTCTTTTGGTGCGCCCTGTAATGTTGTTAATTTATTGTCGCGGCAATTAAAGTTACCCAACACCGTTACGGTTGACATATCTGGTAATTCTGTCAAATCCATATTCGACAAATCCAGGTCATCACGCAACACAAAATCTTGCGGTAAATGAAATATGTTGTAATATTCACCGTCTTGTTCGATTAAACCTGTATTGCGCTTGTCGCCACCCAGTTTGAATTTATTTTGTTTTATAAATGCTTGGACTGCTGGCATATATTTTGCGATGGGTGCTTTGTTTTGTTTGCCTTTGCATTGCTGTATTGTGCCATTGCGTACTTCGAATGTAACGTGTGGTTCACCGCGTTCATCGCGGATTGAATAAATCTGCAGGCTTCCGTCTTTGACACCTTGGTCGTATCCGCCTTTGCCTACACAATGCCCCATATATTCACTTTCAAAGTCCAATGCTTCTGCTGTGGTCAACTGATACGCAGACATACCATCAGGCAGCCCCATCACAAACCGCGCCCCAACTTGTGATTTTTCTAATGTTTCTTTGGCTTTTAATTTCTGGTCCAGATTTTGCGCTAATTTTTCGTGCCATTTATGTGCCGCTGATAACGCTTGTTCAAAAGTATTGTATTCATTTGTTGTCTTTAAATAATCGAATCGTATTGTTATAGGTTTTTGTTTTGTTGCCTCTGCGGTTTTTGCGACTTTATCAACATACATCAGCGCAACGTCATACAGATAATCACGTACAGTTGTAATATCGTTTTTTAATTTATCTGACATTTTTGCGCCATTAAACAGATAAACCTGTTCCCCACGCGCTAACACTGTTTTTGCCCAGTCTGGCAAATCTGGTTGTTTGGCATCAATAGCAACAAAGGCAGGTTCGTCTTTCAGATTTAAAATATAGTCGCGAATTTTTCTTTTTACATATTGATTCAAAATACCGCGTGCAATAGTGTCTCTGTGTGCGACTATATAATCAACACTTTCGTATTCGGCGCGCACCCCATGTACAATTGGTTGTGGATTGCCTTGGAATGAAATATCGGTTAAAAAATCATTTAATGAGTTATCGTTTAATAGATTCAATGCCATAACAAAAACCTTTTATTATCTTATAGATTGTCAAGTTATAGCTTATCACAAAAATGCAGAAAAATCAATGACGGATATTTCTAGGTAGGGCGAAAAAACATACCAACCCCAAACCAACAACCACCCGTCTTTAGTTTTGATAGCAACCATGAAATATAAAAAATCCCCCGGTTGGGGGATTTTTTTCTTACATAAACCGATTGGTTTAGTTCAAAGCATCTTTCAAAGCTTTACCTGGTTTGAATTTAGGCTGTGTAGATGCTGGAATTTTAATTGCAGCACCTGTTTGTGGATTGCGGCCTGTTGTTGCTTTACGTTTTGCTGTTGCAAATGTACCAAAGCCAACCAAGCGAACTTCGCCTTTCTTTTTCAAAACTTTTGTCACTGTGTTGATGAAAGCATCCAAGCAGCCAGCAGCTGTTGCTTTTGTGACGTTAACTTCGTTTGCGATTGCTTCAATTAATTGCTGTTTATTCATAATTTTCTCCTTTCGTAAAATTTTAAAGGTGTTCGCAGTGTCCAAGGCAATGTCCTTAAAACCGGGCTTTTTACTGTTGCAACGACCTGTCGCCCAAGTGTTCCAAGGACATTGCCTGTACTGCTTGCTCGAATCGTAGAGAATTCTGCGCTTTAAGTCAAGCCCATAATTTAAAAAACGTAAAAAACAGCGAATTTTACAAGATTTAATGTTTGGCGTCGTGAACCCAGCTTGCGTTTTTGACGACTTTTGCGCCTGGCGTACTGCTTTCGCACAATACGTATTTGCCGCGCGCGCCATTTATTTCGACTTCGCGGAAATAGTCAGGCGTTTTAAACAATATAACCATAATAACAATCGCCCAAAACAGCAATTTTGTAAATGCCCAAGGTTTTTTAAATGAATCTTTATTAAATTTATCTTTCAACAAATTTTGATACAAAGCCCACATCCACACAGAGAACAAAATCAGTGCCGCAAAAATATACGCAAAAAGAATAGGTTTTTTCATTTGTGTCAAATTATTTGATATATTTGCCCACACAGAAGTTTCTTTTATTGGGCAAACATACAGCACGTTTGGCAACATATCTGACGGTACTTTTATGGGCGAAACGGACAACAAGGATACATCAAATGCCGTCATCAACAATATGACGATTAACAGCAATATTGAAAATATCATTGTCTTTTTCATAACAAAATCCTTTTAACATTCGTATACATTATATCATATGTTAAAAACATTTTTATAAAAAATAAAATATATGATTGAAAAAATATTTTACATTTATACAATATACGCAGAAAAACAAGGAAGTATCATGACATATGACGAAATAAGAAAAGTCTTTTTAAATTATTTTGAATCCCATGGGCATAAAATTGTTCCATCTGCATCATTGATTCCCAATGATCCCAGTGTATTATTCACTGTTGCTGGTATGGTTCCATGGAAGGGTATATTACAGGGTACAGAACCGGCATTTGCGCCACGTGTCGCAGACGTTCAAAAATGTATCCGCGCCGGCGGCAAGCACAACGATTTAGAAGAAGTTGGATTTGATGGTTCGCATCACACTTTTTTTGAAATGTTGGGCAATTGGTCTTTTGGCGACTATTTCAAAGAAGAATCGATTCTGATGTCTTGGGAAGTTTTAACCAAGGTTATCGGTCTGGACCCAAATCGCATTGTTGTCACAACACATCACAGTGATGACGAAGCGGTCGCAATTTGGAAGAAAGTTGCCGGTAAAGACGCGATTTTATTGGGCGACAAAGATAATTGGTGGTCTGCGGGCGACACTGGTCCATGTGGTCCATGCACAGAAATGCACTATGATATGGGCGAAGATGTTCCTGGCGGTTTACCGGGCAGTCCAGATGAAGGTAAACGTTTTGTTGAACTTTGGAACAATGTATTTATGCAATATGACAGGGACGCAAACGGAAATTTGACCCCATTGCCAAAGCATAATGTTGATACAGGGGCTGGATTAGAACGTTGGGCGGCTGTTTTACAAAACAAGTCAGATAACTATGACACCGATTTGTTTGCGAATTTAAAGCGCGCGGTCAGTGATGTGACGGGTGTTGCGGAAACTGCGGAAAATGTTTCCAGTTTCAAAGTCATCGCAGACCACTTGCGTTGTGTTGGCTTTGCAATTGCAGACGGTGTAATTCCATCGAATTCCGATCGTGGTTATGTTGTTCGTCGTATTTTGCGTCGCGCAATGCGTCATGGTCAGATTTTGGGTCATCGTGGTGCGTTGTTGTCTAAATTATATCCTGCGTTGATAACAGAAATGGGCAATGCGTACCCAGAACTGGTGCGTGAACAATCGCGTGTTGTCGAAATTATTGAAAACGAAGAAAATTCATTTGCAGATATGTTGCAAAATGGAATGAAGTTATTAGAAAATGAATTGCCAAAAATAAACAACAACATTTTACCTGGCGATGTTGCGTTTAAATTATTTGACACATACGGTTTTCCATTAGATTTAACCCAGATGATATTGCGCGACAAAAACATTGGTGTTGATGTTGCTGGGTTTGAAAAGTCTATGGCCGAACAAAAAGAACGTTCGCGCGCAAACACCAAGGGTACACGTACATTCTGGGAATCTCAGACACAATTGTCTGACACAGATGACGGTGCCAAGTACGCGCCCGTTGAAATGCAATCGACTGTATTATCGATATTGCGCAATGGCGAATTTGTAAAAACCGCAAACGCTGGTGACGAAATAGAAGTCGCATTGGATAAAACAAACTTTTATGGCACCCAAGGCGGTCAAACTGGTGACTGTGGCGAATTAAAGCAGGGTGATAAAACGTTAATGAACGTGGTCGAAGCAGGGCGCGTTGACAACATTGTTATTCACAAGGGCGTATTAACATCAGATTTATCGGTTGGCGATATTGTATCACCTGTGATTAATACAAATGTTCGTCAACAAACCGCACGGGCCCACACTGCAACACATTTATTACAGGCTGCATTACGCGCTGTTTTGAACGAAGATGTTGCCCAACGCGGTTCCAAGGTCAGTCCGGATTCTGTTCGTTTTGACTTTTCATTTGGGCGCGCAATGACAGCAGAAGAAAAACAGGCGGTTGAAGACCTGGTTAACAAATGGATTGCGTCTGATATGCCTGTGCTGCACGAAGAAATGTCTATGGATGACGCGGTGGCACGTGGTGCGATGGCGTTGTTTGGCGAAAAGTACGGCGATACAGTCAAAGTTATAACTGCTGGTGATGTTTCGTGTGAATTATGTGGTGGCACCCACGTATATCATACTGGCGAAATATTAAAGGCACGCATAAACAAAGAAAAATCAATCAGCAGTGGCATCAGACGAATAACAATGTCTGTTGGTACACTGGCAGAATGATAAAATTAATCGGGCGGAATCTCGCCCGTTTTTTTTGTTGTTCCTGCGCGCCGCGCCCACCCCTTGTGTGTGTGGGATTTTCAAGAAAAACAAACTTAAAAACTCCCCTTTGTCATCCTGGGGCTTGACCCCAGGATCCAGGTCATATTTCTTTTTTATTTGTGGGAAAAACTTTAAGAAAAATGAACTTACTCTCTTTGTCATCCTGGGGCTTTTCGGGCCCCACATCTTCTTCGTCATCCTGGGGCTTGACCCCAGGATCCAGGTCATATTTCTTTTTTATTTGTGGGAAAAACTTTAAGAAAAACGAACTTA
>JAZNGD010000050.1:0-48287 GCA_045576255.1 Candidatus Enterousia sp. | reverse complement strand
AATGTTTACAAGACCAGTGGTGGCTTGCATGGTGTTGGTTCTGCGGTTGTAAACGCATTATCATCTGAAATGATTGTCGACATTGCGCGCGACGGCTACAATTGGCATCAAACATTTTCACGCGGTCTTCCGACCAGTTCTATGCAACGCGGCGAACCGACAAAATCACATGGAACCAAGATTCGCTTTACAATTGACGATGAAATTTTTGGCGCGAACGCGGTGTTTAAACCTGTAAAAATTTATCGTATGGCACGCGCCAAGTCGTTTTTATCACGCGGAATAAAGATTGATTGGCAATGCAATCCAGAATTATTAACAGAAGATATGAATATTCCTGCGTCAAAAACATTTTATTACCCGAACGGCGTCGCAGATTTTTTGGCTGAAAAAACTGATTCCAAGCCACGAATTTTGCCACGAATATTCAGCGGCAGTGTTGATTTTCCTGATGATTCTGGTCGTGTTGAATGGGCATTAACATTTTTAACAGACGAAAACGGCGCTGCATCTGACGATGGTTTCTTTTCATCATACTGCAACACAATTTCTACAATCGACGGTGGCACACACGAAACTGGTTTTAAATCGGCGATTACCAAAGGAATCAAGGCATATGGCGAAAAAGTAAACAACAAATCGGCGGCAACAATTATTGGCGAAGACGTATTTGATTCTGTTGCGGCGATTGTATCTGTATTTTACAAAACACCGCAATTTTTGGGACAAACCAAAGAAAAATTATCGAATCCTGAAATCGCACGTTATACAGAAAATGCATTACGCGACCCATGGGAAATGTTTTTGGCATCTGACCCCAAGACCGCAAACGCATTATTAGACTTTGTAATTAATTTGGCGAACGCGCGTATCAAAACTAAACAAGTAAAAGATGTTGCACGCAAAACACCAACCAAACGCATTCGTATGCCTGCCAAGCTGGCCGATTGTTCCAAGCACGGTATCGCCGGTACAGAATTGTTTATCGTAGAAGGCGAATCTGCTGGCGGTACTGCTAAACAAGCGCGCGACCGCGCGACCCAGGCTATTATGCCACTGCGTGGCAAGGTTTTAAACGTCATATCCAATTCTGACGAACGCTTTGGCGCGAACAAAGAATTAAACGAACTGATTGATATTATCGGCGCCGGCACAGCCAAGGACTGGAACCAAGACAAATTGCGTTATGAAAAAATCATAATTATGACCGATGCCGACGTTGACGGCAGCCATATTGCATCACTATTAATGGCATTTTTCTATCAATATATGCCCCAGCTGATTTATGGTGGTCACCTGTATTTATCTTGTCCGCCACTGTACAAATTAACATGCGGCACAGAATCGATATATGTTGATACAGATGAAGAACTGGAAGAATTAAAATCAACAAAATATAAAAACAAACGCGTTGAAATATCGCGCTTCAAAGGGTTGGGCGAAATGATGCCAAACCAATTAAAAGAAACAACTATGTCGCCAAAAACGCGTCGTTTAATTCGTGTCGACCTGCCCCCACGCACCGAAGAAGGAATCGAAGACACAGAAAAAACGCGCATAATCGTATCAGAATTAATGGGCAAAAAACCTGAATTTCGATTCAAATTCATAACTGAACACGCACAATTTGTAAAAGATTTATTTGTATAAAAAAACATACAGGATATTGACAAACGGCCTTTTGGTAACTATATATACAGGTGTTAGTGGTACGTATTAACCAAGGAGGTTGTGAATGAGTCAAAAGAAAAAGAATACATACATAATAAACTTTAATACATTTTGTGATTACGATTTGTTTTCGTGGTGTAAAGAAACACCAATGGCGGTAAAATGTGAAAACAGCAAAATCACAGAAACCGTGGGTGGATTTGTGGAAACAAAAAAATTCCCAAACCCATGCGCAGCAAAAATGGCAATTAATCACAAAAAGAATTCTGAAATAATGGGTGACAAGATTGCTTCGACAGTTATCGAATACTTGGACAAAGAGACAGGCAAACCAGTTGTCCAACTGTATCCAGATGCATATCATGTTTTTGATGACGATGATAACTTTCGCGACCGTTTAAATCATGCATCCAGACGTGATTTTAAACGCCAAATAGAAAAACGTTTATTATTGCTTGCTGAACATTCCCAGCACAATAGATAAAGTTGCAAAAACCGCCCAAACGGGCGGTGTTTTTTTATTAATTGGTACCTGACAATCCTTCCAAATTTTTCAGCTCTTCTTCAATGGCTGTATATTTTTTATATTGATTCCGATTCAACCCAAGATTCTTGCGTCTTTCATTATCTTGGGCAATCCTATCGGCCTCGGCTTTTTTGTCAGGGTTCTCTACACAACCTTGTGAAACCCCATCTTTTTCCACCAACCAGGCGCCATCATTACACTTTTGTGATGCACAAACAAGTTTGTCATTACGCCTTGCCCCTGTCCTGTCTTCTTCTTTGTCACCCTGCCTTTCTTCTTCGTCATCCTGGGGCTTTTCTGGCCCCTTCTTCTTTTGTCATCCTGGATCTTTTCGCCCCCCCACTTCTTCTTCGTCATCCTGGGGCTTGACCCCAGGATCCAGGTGAATATTTCTTTTTTTTTATTTTTATAAATCTTTTTTAAGAAAAATAAACTTAAAAACTCCCTCGTCATCCTGGGGCTTTTCGGGCCCCACAAAAATAAAATATTTTTGTGGGTGAATTCCCCCAGGATCCAGGTGAGTTTTTCTTTTTTATTTGTGTGCGCGTCGCGCACATTTACCTGGGTTCTGTGGTCTAGCCACAGAATGACAAATTTTTTTTACAAAAAAATTTTTATAAAAATAAAGAAGAATAATGACCTGGATCCTGGGGTCAAGCCCCAGGATGACGAAAGAGAGTAAGCCAGCACCACCGTTCGTGATTAGTGTAAAATAAATTAGAATGACTTAGATAAAAGCAAATCGGGAATCGTAGTGTACAAACGATACATGAGATTCCCAGCACCACCGTTCGTGATTAGCGTAAAATAAATTAGAATGACTTAGATACAAGTAGTGCCGGAATCGTAGTGTACACGACGCTACATGAGATTCCGGCACCGCAGTTCCTGATTAGCGTAAAATAAATTAGAATAATTTAGATAAAAACAAAAACGATGGCGTAGTGTACAAACGCTACATGAGCCATCGTTTTTGTTTTTAGATATGTTATTATAATTTATTTTTAGTTTAGTGGTGCGCCCCAGTGTTGCTGTATAGTGCGTTCTGCATCCATTGGGCTGACCAAAACTTGTGGCGTCAAGATAACAACCAAAACTTCACGAGTAGCAGATGTTTCACGCGAACCAGACAACGCCATAAAGTCAGGGTCACCAAGTCCATAACGTGTATCTTCACTGGTTTGTTTTTCAAAACCCGACACAACCAACATCTGACCAGATTCCATAATCACTTCTTGCATAAAGCTGCGTTCTTCAACTTCTGGTAATTGCAGTGTCACTTCGCCAATTGTCTGGGTTGACATACGCAACAATTCGCGCACCGACATACGGAACAATAACAAGATTTTCCCATTTTCCAAAACATTTGGCAACAACTGCATTGTAAACCCGGTTTCTAAATCATCTTGATCGACGGTACTGGATTCAACAGTTGTAAAGTTGCGCGATTCGAAACGTTTGATATACCCAGTTGTACGAGTGTTGCTGACCGGTGCAACACGATTACTGCGCGTTGTCACACCGACATTTGTCACCAACGACACCTTGCCCTGCTTTGCCAAGGCTTCTATCAAAGCATTACTGCCAGCGGCACCCGACAAAGAACCATTCATAATTTTATCTTGGGTATAAGCGCCGTCTACAACCTGTCCATTTTCCATATGTGTTGCGCCAGTCAACGCAGAAATAGTATTTGACAAAACCGCAATATTCATAGAACTGGCTTCTGTTGAAGCAAGATTATTCTTGGGATTTGCAACTATATTTAACCCAGACGTAGAATTAATCGCAGCCGCCAAATTCAAACCAAATGCAGAATCATTTGAAATTGTCACCTGTAAAACTTTTACATCAATAGTAATCAACTGTGACAAACGCTTGTTTTGTCTGTCAATATATTCACCAACGCGCGCCAAAACAGATGGAGAAGCAGTCACAGTAATTGTTCCCAAGCTGCGCGACACAGTAAAGTCCGCATTTTCGCTTTTGCCTATGATAGAAGATATTGAATTTTCGACTTCGTCCCATTCTTTCAACGTAGATTCCAACGAAACTTCGTTTGAATCATCGGTTGAAACAGATGTCTGATACGCAACTTCTGTACCCAAAGCATATAATGTAAAAGTTTTTGTTTCTGTTTCATAAAAAACGATAGAATTTTTATCATAATACCACAGCAAATCTAAATCGGTCGCAACTTGGGAAAGCAAACCAGATAATTTTCCAGTATAAGCAACACTAACCAACTTTTTCAACTTGTCACCAGAAATTTGCCCATCTATTTTAACAGGGATTCCCGTAATAGAATAAATATCATTTGCCAAGACTTGCAAAGAAACAGGCTCGTTCAATAATATTGTCACACCTGTATCTGTTTCAAACTGCGCCGGCAGATTATTTCTGTGTTCCAGCACAACAGATTTATTTCCCAACCACACGCCTTCGGACATAGACACAGTATCGCCACTGGCCACTTTGGCGCGTGGATTTTTTGCCATTTCAAACGCATCATAAGCATTAACAAAATCTTGATCAACAGATGCCGCAACTTTGGCAGATTCTTTGGTCGCGCACCCAGTCAAAGCACCCAAAACCAAACCGCACAACAGAAAAAATTTCATTGGTTTTATCATATTTTATTCTCCTACGACATCTTATAATATTTAAATTATTCTTCGTTTGTTGAAATTACCAAAACCCTGTTTCCTTTGTAAAATTTGGCATAAGGCACAGGCGTCGCACGTCCAAAATTACGCACCAAAGCAGACGCAACATCAACAAAACGCCCTTTGAAAACCGCACTTGCTTCAATTGGATATTCGCGAGCAGTCGTCCAAACCAAATCCCAGCCTTCTTTATCGCACCAGCTTTGCAAAACTTCACGCAAAGTCTGACCGTTTGCAACAACCCATGAACGAACCTGATCCGTCAAATTCACAGGTGCTTCGGCGTCAGCTGATGCATCAACAACAACTTCTGTTTCGGAAACGACCGCTTCTGTGACATTTTCTGTTTCGGCTTTGGTTTCGGCTTTCATATTCATTTTAACAGCAAAAGCATCATAATTATCTGCGTATTTACCACATGTTTTACGACCACTGCGCGACACAGTCAAAACATTACCACCATCATCTTCCAAGACTTCACGATGCATCAACGCCATTTCAGATCCAGAATTACATTCATCATCAAAACCGACCGGAATTTGCGTTCCATGCAACATATTCGCACCACCAGACCAATTACCATAACCACCAGGCGCGCCCAAATTAATATTATTCTCGACCACCAAATCAGAACCAATCTTAGAAACAATGCGAATATTATCGCCTTGTTTTTTCTTGGACGACACGCCATTTTTACAAGAAACATCTACATCAGCTTCGGAACCAGCAATTGGCCACGCAGGAACAGGAACATTTTCTTGATAAGTTTCAACAGTATCAACAACAGTCGTATCAACAACAGTTGTATCAACCAATTCCCACTGATTTTCATCAACTTTTTTTTCTTGTTCATAAAAAACTTCTGACGTGACGATTTGCGGCATAGTTTCTGCGGCATAGCAATAGCCAGCCGCCGTTGCAAACATAGCACCAATCAATAATTTACGAAACATATCAAGACTTCCTTTCCCTGTATATTTATCTTACTTTATTCATTATTATATCAATTTGCCCGAATCTGTGCAAGACATAAAAAACACTTAATTCAATGAAAAAAATTTTTCACAAGATAAAATCGCACGAATCGCAAAAAGATGCTATACTGAGCCTTGAAAACAACAAAAATACCAAGGAATAAAAAATGCAAGACATTATCATCTGTTTGATTTGTGGGCTATTTCTGACAGCAAATATCACCATTGGAATTTATATATTCAAGATAAATTCACGTTTGAACACTATTTCAAAAACCCAAGAATACCAACACAGCCTTATTGCGAAAATTCAATCGGTTCTGAAAAACAAATACGCAACCAATGCCATCGCAGAAAACGCTGAAATGATTTATCAAGACCTGTTACAAAGCCTGATTCCGATTATGGCCGCATTGGATATTATGCCACGAAACACACCAGAACACCCATTGTGGCGCGCACTTGGCGGCATAATGGATGAATATGCAAAAAATCCTTTTGTTCTGGAAAAAATTCGTCGCAGCATTAAATTAGACACAGAAGTCGCCAGAAATATTAACAATTATATGCAACGCGCAGATGCATTTTTACATCACCTGAATTCCACAGAACCCGATGGTCTGTTATCATCAACATTTACAAACGGATTACTGGGACAATCATTGACATTTTTTGCCCAAGCAAAACAATTAGCACTTCAAAACAGCTAAACAAGAAAAAAAAATGACAAAACTGTCAGAAAATCTTATTCAAGAAATATCCGCCAAACGCAACGAGCCTGATTGGTTGTACAAATGGCGAATGGACGCGTTTCGCCAATGGAAAAAAATGACCGAACCACATTGGGGCGCAACAGAATATGAACCAATTGATTATGACAATTTGGATTATTATAACGAAGCCCCAAAAATAGACTCTTCCGACTTGGAACATATTTATGACAAAATGGGATTACCAGAAAGTGAAAAAAAAGCACTTATGGGAATGGCAACCGATACGGTTATAGACAGTCGATCCGTTCACACGTCCTATACGGCAGAATTATCACGTCTGGGCATAATATTTCTACCGTTTTCAGATGCGGTGAAACAACACCCAGATTTAGTACAAAAATATCTTGGGTCTGTTGTTCCTACAACTGACAATTTTTTTGCTGCATTGAATGCATCTGTATTTTCTGACGGAACATTTGTATACATTCCACCAAACACAAAGTGCCCTATTGACTTGGCCAGTTTTTTCAGAATTGAAACGGCAAAAATCGGACAATTTGAACGTACCCTGATAATCGCAGACACCGGTTCCGAATTAACATATATGGAAGGTTGCAGCGCCCCACGCAAACCTAATCATCAATTACACAGTGGCGTTGTTGAAATAATCGTTTGTGATGACGCAACTGTAAAATACGCGACTGTACAAAATTGGTACTCGGGCGATTTTAACGGCAACAAAAACACTGGCGGCATTTTAAACTTTGTCACCAAACGCGGTATATGTCATAAAAACGCAAAATTATTATGGACACAAATGGAAATTGGTTCTGCACTGACATGGAAATACCCTTCTACGATTTTACGTGGCGATAATTCGTACAGTGATTTTTATTCGTTATCAATTACGCGCGGCGCACAAATCGCAGACACAGGAACAAAAATGATTCACATTGGCGACAACAGCGTATCTAACATCGTATCATACGGTGCTGTGACAGACGTATCACATCAAACATTTCGCAGTCTTGTTTCGTTCAGTGGCAACAATTGTAAAAACGCATCTAAATGCGACAGCAAATTATTAAGCAGCACTGCATCTGCGGACACCCTGCCCCGAATAATTCACAACGGCGAAAACAATCTGCAATCACACGAAGCTACGACTGGAACAATTGATGCGTCGACATTGACATATATGAATATGGCCGGCATAGACACCGATACAGCGACTGCACTTATTATTGGCGCGGCAGCTGCGCCTGTACTATCGCGATTACCAATGGAATTTTTAGTTGAATCGAAACAGTTAATACAAATGGCATTATCAAAGGATTAAAAATGCTTGAAATAAAGAATCTTTGCATATCTTTAAATGAACGTGAATTACTGTCAAACATAAACATATCTGTCGCGGATGGCGACCGGGTATTATTATCTGGCCACAACGGCAGTGGAAAATCAACATTGGTTAACACAATCGCTGGCAATCCGACGTACAAGATACAATCTGGGGAAATAATATTTGACGGCCAAAATATCACAACTGAAAACGCCACAACACGCGCATTAAAAGGCATATTTTTGGGTGCCCAACACGTACCGGAAATCCCAGGATTAACAATACTAAGCTTTTTAAAACATTCGCTTGTTGCACACACGCATTATCAAACAGGACACGATTTATCTGTGCCCGATTTTTTAGAATCTGTTAATACGGCGTGCGCACAATTAAACATTCCACGCGATTGGCTTAACCGCGGTGTAAACGTTGGTTTTTCTGGTGGCGAACGAAAAAAAATAATGTTATTACAACTTGTATTAACAAAACCCAAACTTGCAATACTTGACGAACCTGATTCTGGCGCGGACTTGCAGACCCAACAACTTATCGCCGACACAATAAAATCAATGCCGGACACAACATTCATATTTATCAGCCATCAACCATCTTTTACTGAAATGATATGCCCAACCAAGACTATCACTTTATCTGATGGGAAAAATATGATAAAATAAAACTAACACTAAAACCCAAGGAAGCAGATATGAAAACAACCAAACCATCTTTATCATTATGGACAATATGGGCGCCACTTAAATTGGGGCTGATTATATCTTTGTTCAGTCTTATTATAATGTTTACATATTCATTAATAACCAGCCATATATACAGCATCCCATCACAGGTACCAGAAACACCATTATTTTTATTACTTTTAATCGGCTTTTTACTGGGCATATATCTGGTTATAAGAAAGCTGCCTGAAATCAAAATGGACAGAAAATCATTTGTCGCAATTCATTCTTTACAAACCGTATTTTCATCTGTTCTTGTTGTCGCATCTACATACATAATACTGGCAAACCATCAAAATATTTTAATTAAAATAATGTCAGCCGGTTCAGTTTCATCGGGATTATTCTTGACCGCATTAATAATCACAACCGTATTTCTGATGTTTTTAATCGGCATATCGATTATCAATTTTTACGTCAAAATCCGCCGTATACAAGATTTTAACATACCGACTTGGAAAATATTATTCAGCATACCATTTGGTTTTTCTGCGCTGTGGATACCAGGATACTTTCTGTCAAACGGCAACAAAAAAATCACCGGTCAACAGATTGAATCTAAAACTTATTCCAAGATGATAAATTGGATTATAACCACCCCACAAAACACAATAGCTGCATTTACGTTTATTACACTTTTTTCTTGCCTTGGGTCTGGTTTCTTTCCGGCATTATTAACACTTTCATTGACGATGTTTTTTGGAATTTGGATAATGAAAGTCGGTGAAAAGCAATTCATAAAACACATATCTGACAAATATTCAACAGTTGCTGTAATCATAAATATTGCGCTTGTTGTTATGTTATCTGCCGCTTATGTATTTATGCCACAACACCCAAAAAACATTATAATAAACATATCTGAAACAACAACTATTGAAACCCCAGGAAACAACCAATGACAGGAATAATAACTTTTATCAGCCTTATATTACTTTTATGGGTTGGCCGTTCAATTCTGATACCACTGTTGATTGCTGCGTTTTTATGGTATTTAACAAATGCGATTGCAGATTATTACAGGAAAGCCTTACCCTACAAACATCCTGAAAACAAAGGCAGAAATTTTTTATTTCATACATTTAATTTAATATCTTATATCACAGCGTTTGCGACACTGTTTGTTATCGGATATTTGTTTATCACACAAATCAAGCCAATGTTTTCTGAATTTGTTTCTGTATTACCTGTACTGCAAGACAAGTTGGCACAATTTGGTTCTTACTTATCAAAATCAGCAGGTTTTAAATTTGACACAAATATGATTCCAAACATAACAAAAATCGCGGCCAACATTGGTTCTTCTGTGGCATCAATTGCGGCTTCTATGGGGATGGTGGTTGTTTATATGATATTTATGTTCATAGAACAAAGCACATTCAATCAAAAATTCACATCTTTATTTCCAAACAAGCGCCAATCCAAAAAGACGCGCTATATATTAGACAGCATCGATTACAATATGAAAAAATATCTGTTTGTAAAGACGATAATATCCGGGATTACCGCAATAATATCTTTCTTCTGGCTGCAAATAATTGGCATTGAATTTGCTGGCGTTTGGGCATTTATTGTATTTATTACCAGCTATATTCCGACAATCGGCGCAATTGTTGCTTGTGGATTGCCAATATTGTATTCACTGATAACTGCGCCGACATTACAGCAACCAATATTAACAGCAGTTGGTCTTATTGTTTTGCAGATATTATTCGGCAACATCTTGGAACCCAAGTTAACTGGCAAAACTTTAAACTTATCAACACTTGCCATTTTAATAAATTTAGTATTTTGGGGAATGATTTGGGGAATCGCTGGTATGTTTTTCAGTGTTCCTATGCTGGTTGCAACGTATGTTATTTGCGCGCAATTTGATTCAACCAGATGGATTTCTGTTTTATTATCTGCCGACGGACAAATACCCGATAAAAAAGAAGAATAAAAAACGGGCTTTATGCCCGTTTAATTACGGCAATTGCATTTTCTAAAATCACGCGTGCGGATTCAGAATCCAACCTTGCTTTTAAGTCGCGCACCCTGACCCGTCCCATTTCAGACTGTGCGGTCATTGACGTTAAATTTTCTTCAATCAGACAAATTGGCAAATCTGTTTTGGTTTCCAACTTTGCGACAAAATCGCGCACTAAAACAGTTGTTTCAGATTCAGCCCCATCATTACAAACCGGCAATCCAACAACAATTCCGCACACCATTTCTGCACGCGCAACCCCTGCGACCAAATCCGCATGATTTTTCGCGCCACGTGGCACTGTGATAGAATCACGCACAAAAACAAAATCCCAAGACGCATCACTGACTGCAAGTCCAATTCTTCGCAACCCCCAATCAACCCCCAAAATCCGACCATTGTGCGGAAAACCCTTGAAATCTGGCAAAATCATTGTATAATTCCTTTTGTTTTTTAATATAGGATTGAAAATGGCATTTAGCAAGCAACAATTACAAAAATTCGCAAACTTAATTCATATTGAAATTGCACCCGAAGAATTGGAACAAATTAACATCGATTCCGTCATAGACTGGTTAGATAAACTGCAAAAAATCGATACAACCGGCATTGAACCAATGCTAAGCCCGGTCGAACACAAAACATCAATGCGTGAAGACGTGGTCACAGACGGCAACATTCGTGACTTGGTTTTGGCAAACACACCTGACAATGCCGGCACATCACGTGGGTATTTTGCTGTTCCAAAAGTAAAAGATGGGGAATAAATACATTCTTATAACTTTGGTTTATAAAACATCTGCGTAATTTTATGTCGATGAAAATCACGCAGACAAAAAATAAAATTAAAAGAAGAAAAAGATGATTGATTTAACACTGACAGAAGCACTGGAAAAATTAAACAACAGCGAAATCAGCGCTGTCGAATTAACACAAAGTTATTTGAATCGTATCGAAAAATACGGTTCCGATTTAAACTGCTATATTACCGTCACACCTGAACGTGCAATGGCCGATGCGGCCGCATCTGACGCACGTCGTGCCGGGGGTAATACATTGCCATTGGACGGATTACCAATTGCAATGAAAGACTTGTTCGCAACACGTGGCATTCGCACAACCGCGGCTTCAAAGATGCTTGAAAATTTTGTACCAGAATATGAATCAACCGTTTCTCAGAACTTGATTGATGCCGGCACAGTTTTATTAGGCAAAGCAAACTTGGACGAATTTGCGATGGGCACTTTCAGCAAGACCAGTTTCTTTGGTGCCCCAATCAATCCATGGCAAATGGATAAGCAACTTACCGCAGGCGGTTCATCGGGTGGTTCGACATCTGCTGTGGCTGGCGGATTGGCAATTGCCGCAACAGGAACAGACACAGGCGGTTCAATACGTTTTCCTGCGGCCATCACAGGATTGGTTGGAATGAAACCAACGTATGGACTGTGTTCACGTTGGGGCTGCATTGCATTTGCATCTTCATTGGACACACCTGGTCCAATCACGCATACTGTTGATGACGCTGCATTAATGCTGTCTGCGATGGCCGGTTATGACGCAAAAGAATCAACCAGTTCCAAACAAGGATTTAAATGCGATGGCAAGTTACCTGCGATTTTGGGTGACGGGAAAAAATTACGCGTCGGTATTATCAAAGAATTTACAGACATAGAAATTTCAAACGATATGAAAACACTGTTCGAAAAACGAATCGCAGATTTAAAATCTATGGGCGCAGAAATTGTCGAAGTTTCAATTCCAAATATTTTAGATGCATTGGCAGCATACTATATCATTGCCCCAGCCGAAGCGTCTTCGAATTTGGCGCGATATGACGGTATGCGTTATGGTCTTCGCGTCGAAGGCAAAGACATTTACGATACATTTAACAAAACACGCGCCGCTGGTTTTGGCGACGAAGTAAAACGCCGTATGCTTATCGGCACAGCTGTATTAAGCAGCGAATCATACGATGTATACTTTATGCAAGCCGCACGCGTTCGCCGTATGATTGCAAACAGCTTTGACACAGCATTCAAAGAATGCGATTTAATCGTATGTCCATCCAGTGCAGGCACTGCAATGCCATTGGCGTCTGATTTAAAACCATTGGAATATTATGCTTTGGATTTATTTACTGTCGCAATGAACTTGGCTGGTATTCCTGCTTGCAGTGTACCATGCGGTTTGGCACAAAACGGCTTGCCCTTGGGTATGCAAGTCATAGGCCCACGTTTTGACGATATGCGCGTTTTGCAATTGGCAAAGCATATTGAAATCGCAGCAAACTTTAACAACCGCCCAACAACGATAATGGGCAAATAAAAAAATGAACAATCCGACCATCTTCTGGGGAATAAAAAAATCGACCACAGCGGCCGAAAGAAAGGAGATGGTGGCTAGGGACGGAATCGAACCGCCGACACAGGGATTTTCAGTCCCTTGCTCTACCAACTGAGCTACCTAGCCAACGCGGAACAAATATTAGGACACAAAAAATAAAAAAGCAAGGGAAAAAGAAAAAATGTTTACAATAAAAGGCAAAACATGTGATTGGGAATTGGTAATTGGGCTGGAAACTCATATCCAAATTCTGTCAAAGTCAAAAGTCTTCAGCGGCGCATCTGCAGATTACAACCCCAGCGTCAGTCCAAACACCCAAGTTTCTATGATTGACACAGGAATGCCTGGGATGTTGCCTGTACTGAACAAATTTTGCGTAGAACAAACAATAAAAATGGGGCTGGGATTAAACGCAGAAATTTCCCATTTCAGCCGCTTTGCCCGTAAACAATATATGTACCCTGACCTGCCCCAAGGCTATCAAATTTCACAACCTGCGGACGAACCGCCAATCGTTGGTCGCGGATGGATTGAAATTATGGGTGACGATGGCAAACCAAAAAAAATCCTTATCGAACGCGCACATTTGGAACAAGACGCCGGCAAATTAAAACACGATGTACACCCAACAAAATCTTTTGCAGACTATAATCGCACAGGTGTTGGTTTACTTGAAATTGTCACTTATTTGGACACAAAAAACCCAGAAAATAATTCATACATAACTTCACCAGACGAAGCGGAAAGATACCTGCGCGAAATCCGCGAAATCGCACGCGCACTGGGCGTATCACGCGCAAATATGGAAGAAGGTTCTATGCGCGCAGACGTAAACGTTTCTGTACGTCCTGTTGGCAGTTCTGAATTCAGAACTCGCACAGAAACAAAAAATATGGTTTCTTTTAAATTCATTAAAACTGCGATTGAATTTGAAGCACGCCGTCAAATAGAAATTTATGAAAACGGCGGCACAGTATCCCAAGACACTATGCACTTTAATCAAAGCGAAGGCACAACGTCTGTCGCACGCAGCAAAGAAGACGCGCTGGATTATCGTTATTTTCCAGACCCTGATTTATTGCCTGTCGAAATCAGCGACGAACAAATTGAACGTATACGCAGCACAATGCCAGAATTACCATCACAGACTCGCGCGCGCTATACGGCGGAATTTGGCCTGTCTGAATATGATGCCGCACGTTTAACAGAAACAACAGACATATCACATTGGTTTGACACAGCGGTCAATGGAAATGCGAAACACGCCAAATCAATCGCAAACTGGATGATAAGCGAACTGTTCGCACACCCAGAAAATTATGACATTTTGAATCAAACAAGCGGCATTGTTGATGGTATACGAATCATTACACCTACTGACTTGTCTGAATTAGTAAATATGATTTCTGATAACACAATCAACGGAAAACAAGCAAAAGAAATCTTTATAAAAATGCTGGATGGCGAATCGGGAACGCCACGTGAAATCGCAGACAAATTTGGTATGAAACAAATGACTGACACCGGCACAATTGAAAAGATTGTCGACGATGTAATTACTGCTAATCCATCACAAGTTGAACAATATAAATCTGGAAAAACTGGATTGCTGGGGTTCTTTGTTGGCAACGTAATGAAAGCGACTGGTGGCACAGCAAATCCGGCTGTTGTGAACGAAATTTTACGTAACAAACTTGCATAAAAAAGGAGAAAAAAATGACAAAACATTTGACTATTATTGAAAACAATCATATTACCGGTGTTGTATATGGACTGGTCGAAATGCATGACGAAGTTGAAATCGCAAGAAAATATAATGATACAGTAAAAAAGATAAAGAAACAAAACACAAAGCAACAATACAACAACTGTAAACAAAAATAAAACTATGTTTGACTTTACAAGACTGTTTCGTGAAATGCGCTTTTTTGAAGCAATGTCGAAAATACACAAATCAGAAGAACGATACAGAAAACGATATGTTCTTGGCGCATACAAACAGGCACAAATTAAACACATACAAAAGCAATACAACAATACAAAACACAAATAAAACCATGAAAAAATTCTTTATCCAAACCTTTGGCTGTCAAATGAATGTATATGATGGTTGGCGTATCGCTGCGATGTTGGAACACCGCGGAATGCACCGTACAGAAACAGTCAGCGATGCCGACATCATCATATTAAACACCTGTGCAGTACGCGCCAAAGCAACTGATAAAGTATTTTCTGCACTTGGTCGCATCAGACGCGCAAAAAAACAGTCTGCCCTGTTTGGTATTGTTGGTTGCGTCGCGCGCGAATCGGGCGCAGACGCATTTCGCAGAATACCTGATTTAAATTTTGTATTAGGGCCACAATCATATCATAAATTACCAGAAATTCTGGATAATCCTGACGCCAAACTGTTAAACATTGATTTAAGCGGTCTGGAAAAATTCGATGAATTGCCACAGATGAAAAAATCTCCGACCGTTGCATATATTCCAATTCAAGAAGGCTGCAATCACTGTTGCACGTATTGTATTGTGCCGTATACACGCGGTCGCGAAATATCACGAAACTTTCAAGACTGTGTTCGCGATACGATACACGCTGCAAACACAGGCGCAATAGAAATTTGTTTCTTGGGTCAAAATGTTAATGGATACCGATATACTGACGACAATGGCAAAACATTCAGATTATCAGACTTGATACGCGAAGCCGCAAAAATCGAATCGGTAAAACGCATCAGATTCACATCCAGTTATCCAACTGAAATGACCGACGATTTAATCGAAATGTTTGCCACCGAACCAAAATTGTTGCCATTTTTAAATATGCCAATACAAAGTGGCTCGCAAAATGTTTTAACCAGAATGAATCGTCCTTATTCACTGGAATTATATACCGACATCATTCAAAAGCTGCGTGTTGCACGCCCTGACATACAAATTTCGTCAGATTTCATTGTTGGTTTCCCCGGCGAAACAGATGAAGATTTTGAACAAACAATGAAAATCGCACAACAAATCAAATATATAAATTCGTATTCTTTCAAGTATTCGCCACGCCCACATACGGCAGCTGCATTAATGAAAGACCAGATTCCAGAAAACATAAAAGCTGCACGATTGGCTGAATTAGACAACTGTTTAAACGAAATACAACGCGAATTTAACATCAGCTGTATCGACAAAACAATGGAATGTTTACTTGAAGGCGATGATAAAACAGGGAAACATTTAATATACCGCACCCCATATATGCAACAATGCATCGTTGAAAAAACACCTGGGGAACAAAACGCACCGGCACTGGCGAACATTTGCATTACCGCCGCGAACAAAGCGTCTTTACGTGGCAAATTTGTACCAGTATCAGAATAATAAATTTACACCAATTGACAATTTATACGATAACGCATCTGAATAATGCATTATTGTTGCGCCAATATTTCCACCAATATAATCTGTTGCGCTTACAAAACCAATTTTTGCATCAGCAGCAATTGCACCATTTGTATTCACGAACAAATCTGCGTTATACATATATATCAAACCTGACATATTGTATTTATATTCGAACATCGCCCCAACCCGCCCATTGTATTTACCAATCGAATCAGTTTCTATATCATAAAAAGTGAAATTTGCCCCAACAAATGGCGTAATTCGTAAAGAATCATCACGCACAAAATCGTATCCAAAATCTAATAACACGTACCCAAATTCAGCACTTGGGTTCTTAATCGATTTTCCGTCATACAAAACAGCATCTATATCAAAATCTGCAACTGACACACCTGTTTTAAAGCGCGCAAACAAATCATCTGTTATAGAATATGTTGCACCGAATTTTATTCCATAAGTAATCCCAGAAAATTCATCATAATCGGATTGATAATCCATTTTTGACAAACTTATGCCTAATGATAAATTCAAGTCATTTGTGACATAACCATCTGTAAAAACGTTTATACCATACAAAGAAAAATCATCGCTGATAATTGTGAACGGATGCACCGAAAAAGAATTATCCGAACTACGATAAAAATCAGTCATATCTAATTCATTCAATATTTCAAGCGATGTCCGTAAAACCCCAGGATTAAATCGCACAGATTTTGATAAAATTTTATTTATCTGATTTTCATCTATTGCTGAATTTAATTCATCTAACAAACTGTCGTCTTTCGGCAAGTTTTCAATTACAGTGTTTACATCTTTATCTTTTATGATGTCTGCATATTCAGAATTACGTGTTTGTTTGACATACAATTTTCCATTTTTAATATAGCCGACAGACGCATACATTTTATCATCGCCATCAGATTCGAAACGTACAGACGAATCGGTCAACACATTATCCAAGACTACTTCGGATTCAAAGTACGCATTTCCATCAATAACAAACACGACGTTTTCTGCGAATTCTATGTTTGTATATTTATTTGTCGGCAATTTATCGATTTTTAATTTTACATTTTTAAAAATTATTTTATTTGCCCCACTTGCAGAATCAACAACATCTGCCAAAGACAATTCAGAATTACTTTCCACAAACATTGTATAATCTTTATTAAAATCAATTAAATTAATTTCATCGGGGCCAGAAATAACTTGATATATTGAAACGTTTGTCCCAACAATAAAATCAGCGTTTATTTGACCGCGATTTTTAATTATAACCTGACAACCGTCACAAATTTCTATACTTGATTGAATAGTTCCATTATTTTCGATAATCACCGACCCATTTATTTTGATTCGTCCAGGAGCCAGCACAACATCATCTGCGATAACAATATCGTTTTCAAACAAATATTCATCTGTATTTGATATATCGAAATCGATATAATCCGGATTAAAGGGTGTATAGTTAACCACATAAGCATTTGCCGAAAACACAAACATAAAAATTGATATTAAAAAGGCTTTGATTTTTGCTGACATAGGTAACAGGATACAAGATAATAATCCTAAATCAACAATATAAAAAAGTCCCGTTTTCGTTCGGGACTTTTTTTAATTTTATTCGGATTGTTTTTTTATTTTTCTAACTTACCCCAACCCGCTTTATATCCACCATCACGTTCCAGATAGATATTTGCACCATTTAATTGCGCTGCGCTAAGCCCTTGAATCATATAAGTATGTTCCAAACGGCCGCTTTCGCCTGCTTCTAACATTGGCAATTTTACATTCATCGCACGTGAATTATTGCAACATTTTGCATCGTTATAGCACGAACTGCATTGATACAAGCGAACAGTATAAGGAACGCCTGGGCGCATATCTTTCAAATCAACCATCATTTTCAGACCATTATCTGTTTCACGGAATTTTATATGTCCCATCTTTGATTCGCCGCCACGGCTGCTGTGAGTGTACATTTTAGCATACAAATGATTTACATCTGCATCTTCATAAGTTTGGTATACAACGATTGTATCCGATTCAATCAGTTCAACAGGTTGTGCATATTGCGCTTTGTGCATTGGCTTTTGATGGTGTTTTTTTGCAGGGCAGCCTGAACAGCCGGCCAACAAAACAACCGCGCCCAAAACAGACGCAACAGTTAACAGTTTTTTTGTTAAATTTGTCATTAGTTTTCTCCTTTTTTTGTTGTTGGTACATAATACACTTTACATATATTTTTTTATTTTTCCGCAGGTTTGAATCCCTAGGAATCCCAACAAAACCAACGTATACAACAGAAACCAGTCCTATACAGCAAACAATACAAGCGTGATATATTAAATTTGCAACTATAACCAAAGGAGAGAGATTATGTACGAACTGTTGCAACATTTAATCGCGTTTAAATACGCATGTAAAATAAATCATTGGTCAACAGATGAATATTCAAAACACTTGCTGTACGACCGTCTGACCGAAGACATCGACACATGGGTTGATGAAATTGCCGAAACTTATTTTATGGCAGAAGGCAAAAAAGATTTTTTCAAAAGCGATTTACTAAATCCAAAATTTGTTAATCGTGACCTTGTAAAAGCGTGTGAAAAAATAATTTCATATCTAGAAAAATTGATTAATGATGACGACCTGAACGAAGGGTTAACATCATTACTTGGTGACATAGAGGCAGGATTTTTAAATAAACTTGCACTGGCAAAATTGGTTTAAAAAAACGCCCGATTGGGCGTTTTTTTTGGATTAGAACATAAATCTAATACCGACATCACCACCAAAGTTATGGAATCCTGACTGTACATCAATATATGTATAACGAGCCGCCAAATCAACAGCGAAACGTTCCATATCAAATGTGACACCCAAAGTTCCCATACCAGCAAATCTGGTCTTGCTTTCGCTGTGACGTGGAACCAAATCGCCTTCACGTTTAATATCGGCAAACGCCATACCCAGACCCATACCTGCAAATGGACGTATCGTCTTGTATGGACCAAATTCCATATAGCTGTTCCACAACACAGTTTGCATCTTTGCTTCTACATCAATGCCACCTGCTGCACCAAAGTTTTCTTGGTCAGATGTTTTGCCATAATAAGTCCATTCCAATTCAGAACGCACTGTATCACAAACTTCTAAACCCAAAGCTGCACGACCCTGGAAAATATAATCTGTAATAGATTCTTTGTTCCCGTCATATTTATAGTTCAAGTTTGTATAGCTCATACCGCCACGCAAACCAACATAAGGGTCCATACCCCACATTTGCCAAGAACTGCCCTGGTCTGGATGATTGATACCAGCAAACGCAGGACACGCCATCAACACAGCCAATGTTGAAATTGCTATTTTTTTCATTTTCTCTCCTTTTTAGTTTTTTTTTAAGTTTCAAAGTCTCATGTCAACATTTTAATTTTATCAGCACCTTTCAGGTTTTTGCATAGGTATGATTCCCTTATAAACGATTATGGATAAATAAAAGCGACCACAAAACTGGCCGCTTTATTTTGGTGGACGCGCAGGGACTGTAAATTCCCATCTGCGGTGCGTCACCGCGATGGGCCCCTTTCTCTACGTAAGGTTCAAACTGCGCTGTCGCTTGTTTTCACCAACTGACGGTTCGAACCCTTTTGGGTTCTCGTCCGCTTTGTCCTTGCAAAATAAAAGCGACCACAAAACTGGCCGCTTTATTTTGGTGGACGCGCAGGGACTCGAACCCTGGACCCACTGATTAAGAGTCAGTTGCTCTACCAACTGAGCTACGCATCCAAAACAAACTGCGATAATTATATTCCTTTTTCTGTCAAATGCAAGTTTTTATCGCAACAACAATCCCCTGGCCGCAATTTTACATTTTTTATCGCAGCAATATCTTTGGTTCCAGCCAAAGTCATGACTCGACGTAAATCTTTTTTTAAATAATCAAACACAGAAACTACACCACGCCATCCACCCAACGCCAATCCATATATCACAGGACGACCAATTGCAACGACATCTGCGCCACTGGCAATTGCTTTGAATATATGTTGTCCACGACGAATACCACTGTCAAAAATAATTGGCACGCGTTTATTTACACGTTTTGCAACCGCGGATAAAACCTCTATTGATGCCGGCGCACCATCTAATTGACGACCACCATGATTAGAAACCCAAATTGCATCTGCGCCAGCTGCAATTGCAATTTCTGCATCATCAGGCTGTTGAATACCTTTGACTATCACAGGCAATTTTGTCATTCGTTTAACACGAAAAACATCAAATGGTGTTAATTTATTTTGTGCTGCTGCAAAAATATTACTGATGCCCTGCCCTTTTGTTTTAATTGTTTTTTTTGCAACATTTGGCAATTCCAATGGGAATTTAAAATCATTTTTTATATCTCGGTACCTGTTTCCCCCAACAGGCGCATCAACTGTCAATATTATTGCTTTGTATCCTAAATCTTCAGCTTGCTTGATTATCTGTCTATTAAAAGCATCATCTTTACTAAGATACAATTGAAACCATTGTGGTGCGCCCTTTCCTGCGGCGGCTATATCTTTCAAAGAAGAACTGGCGTAATTACTGACACACATAATTGTACCGCTGGCGGCTACACCATGCGCGCTGCCTGCTTCCGCAGAAACGTGCGCCAAACCATGTGCCGCAGCAGGCGCTGCGATTACAGGCAAAGAAATATTTATACCTAATATACTGGTGCTTATATCTGGGGCGTCCACCCCTGTCAAAACCCTGGGATAAATATCGACACAATCAAACGCTTGCACGTTTCTGGCCATTGTTTTTTCTGTTTCTGCCCCACCGTATATATAATCAAATCCTGCACTGGGTATAACTGTTGCGGCATTTTTTTCTAAATCATCTATATCGACGATTGCTATTTCAGTATCTGATATTGGTGCATTATATTTATAATTTGGTGCAATATATCGATTAAAACGCAAAACCAACCAAACAACCAGAAAAACAACCAAAAACACACACATTATAAAAATAATCCTTTTCATATTTAAACTCCTTTTAATTGGAATTTAACACAAGTATAAAAAACTTTTGATACGACAGTTTTCTTATAAAAAAACCGCCAAGGCGGTTTATTATTTTTTAAGATATTCCGAAGGATTATATGCTTTTGTTCCTTTTCTTATTTCAAAATGCAATTGTGGCACATCAACTTTACCTGTTTTACCAACCGTACCTATTTTTTGTCCTACGTTAACACGCATTCCGCGCTTTACAGACATAGAATCCATATGGGCATATACCGTCATCCAGCCACCAGAATGTTGAACGATAATCAGATTTCCCATACCTTTAACTTCGTTTCCTGCGTATGCAACCACACCATTTTCAGCCGCCATAACCGATGCACCATGTGTCGCCGCGATATTAATTCCATCATTAAACAAACCATTTGATTTTGAACCATATCCCGACAATATTTTTCCACGCAAAGGCCAACTGAACTTTGAAGAAGAACGCGCACTTATAGTTGGCAATTTCTTGGACGGATCGGACGAAATTTTTTTCGTAGTGTTTGTTGCGACAACATCTGTCTTTTCTTGCTTTTTTTGTTCTTTTATCTGATTCGCTTGTGTTACGGCACCTTGTTGAACATCAGACTTTTTTGTTTCTGATGCCATCGTCAAAGGTTTAGATATAACAGCAGACGTATTTGCCAAATCAGGCACACGTAATTTTTGTCCCGGGCTTAAAATGAACGGTGCTTCTAATTTATTCATAACAGCTAAATCGTTAACAGGCACAGAATATTGTCTGGACAACGAATACAAAGTATCCCCAGACGAAACGGTTATTTCTTTAAGTTGAACGCGCACAGATTTTTTTTCAACTGTATCAACAGTTTTTTTTACGACCAATACATCATCCGATTCGACCGATGTGTTTTTTTTCTGGACAGTCAATTTTAATTTTTGCCCAACAGACAAACGATACGGCGCATCCAACCCATTAATCTTAGCCAAGTTTTCAACCGACATATTATGTTTTTTTGCCAAGCTGTATAATGTATCGCCAGGCGCGACAACTATTTCATCAAGACTTGATTCACCGTCACTTACACTGCCGTACATTGGCACTTGCAAATAATCATCAGATGTTGTTTTTTCTTTTGTTGTAATTTCTTGACCATACAGCGACGCCGATTCGTTTTGTTCTGGCATTTTATAATCATCGACACTGGCATACACAACATAATCATCATTTGTCATTCCGCCATAAAGTTCTGGTGACGCATAAACCCCATAATCGCTTGCCGCAGAATTATATACATCAGAATTTGTATTTGGATCAACCAATAAAGTGGGGTATCTGGCTGAAATAAAGTCCCCAACCGCATCAGGAAAAGATACAACTTTGGGTTGCAAATCACACGCAGTTTGCGTCAACAATATCACAGAAAAAATATAAATGATTTTTTTCACAAACTGATTATATCATAAATTTAGTCGCGACGCATAAACAAAATACTTGTTTCGAACAACAGCCACATTGGAACAGCTAATAAAATTTGCGACACAATATCAGGCGGAGTCAACACAGCCGCAAAAATCACAATAAAAACAATTGCATACCGTCTGAACTTTATAACAGTATTTCTTTTCAGCACGCCAATTTTATTCAACAAAATCATTACCAAAGGCAACTGAAATGCGACACCAAATATTTTTAACAATCCAATTGCGAATCGCAAATAATCACGCGCAGCTGGCAATAAAACACTTGGGATACTTGAAGACTGGCTTAAATCTATAAAAAATTTGAATACGATTGGAAACAAGAAATAAAATGCAAACGCCGCCCCTGATACAAATAATACTGGCGATGCCACAAGCACAGGCCATATAAAATTACGTTCTGATTTTTTTAAACCCGGCGCGACAAAAGCCCACAAATGCCACAACACAGCAGGCAAAACAACCAACAAAGCAACCATTGATGCCAAAGACAAACGAATCATCAACCCGTCTGCCAAACCTGTGTATAAAAATGTGCCATCCGGCCAAATATTAATTAATGGTATCGTTAAAAAAGCCTGAACAACGGGCGCAACATACCACCCCAACACAAAAGAAACAAAAAAAATCAAAACACACCACAACATACGGCGACGCAATTCAGAAAAATGCTGCAACAACGTCATTTTTTTCATTTTGTGCCTTTTTTCTTTTTTGTTTTAATCGATTTTTTTTTAGATGGCAACACAGTTGAAAAATTATTCAACACATCATCTGTTGCGGTTTTAATTAAATCATCAATAGGTTTTTCTAATTCTATTTGTTGTTTTATATTTTCTGATACGTCTGTAATTTTCCAAACAAATTTTCGAATGGCTTTTACAATTTTTGCCAAAAATCTGGCAACATCAGGCCACATACGTGAAGGGATAACCAACACAGCAATAACAATTATAACAAAAAATTCTGCCCAACTAATTCCGAACATTTTTAATCGTAAAAATCATCACCGCCACTGGTACTGACAGTTTTATGTCTGTTGATTTGAAAGAAATCTTTTTCAAACTTTGTTTTTTCTTTTAATCCTTCAAAGACAACATCTGTTGAAACACCAGTTGCATCAACCACAGTCCAAGACTTTAACATTATTGGTTTTTTATTGAACACAACCGTCATATTTCCCAAGCCTTCTTGACCACGCAAATTCAGATTCAATGAAAAAGTATTTTTATTATCAATTGTTTCTACAACATTTATATCTGCGTTTTGCAGGTCTATATTTTTTCTTATCAAAATACCCGCAGGCGTACTGGTCAATGGCACCGTTGTAATTTGGTCCAAAGATTTATCAAAAAAATATAAATCCTGGCCGTCAGAAATCAATTGAATTGGCATATTTTTATAATCCAATCTGACCCGACCTGGTCGCAACATAGAAAAAGTACCTTTTTCTTGTTTTCCGTTCGCTGTCTGTACAAAACCACCGGTCAAACCTGTGATTGAATTCAAGTATTTTTCTGCGCTTTTAACCACACCAGAATCAACATCTGCAAATGCACAAACAGAAAAAAAAGTCACCCAGCAAAACAAAAACAACTTTTTCATTAATCAATCTCCTTTTTGAACAAATCCAAAATACGCGCGCGCACATTTTCCAAAGAATCCTGAACAACCGCACCTGCCGCCCTTTCGTGGCCACCCCCACCCATTTCAACAGCAATTTTATCAATAGGCTTACTGCGACTGCGTATTGAAATTCCAATTTGTTTAGGTTTTTGTTCTTTCAGCAAAACAATATATTCTACGCCTTGGATTTGTCCCAACAGTCCCAAAATCGTTTCACCGCGCCCATCCAAATATTTATAATCTTTTTTACAAACCGTCGCCAACGCCAATCGACCACGATAAAAGAATTCGGCATTTGCAGCAGTTCGCGCTTCAAGCTGAACAGCCTTGCGTTGTTTATTATTCATCAGTTCTATCAAATTCCGAATATTAACACCGCCATCAACCAATTCAGCCATTATACAAAACGCTTCGCCACTGCGTACAAATTTAAAATTTCCGGTATCGGTCAAAATCCCCAACGCCAACAAATCTGCCGTACACGAATCCATCTGCAAATTACCTGTACGCATAATATCGTATACAATCACAGCTGTCGCAGCAGCCTTGTCATTATTCAGACAAAGCCCACCGACAAAATTATCATTTTTATGATGATCTATTTCGACAACAAACTTTGCCGCATCAAGAATAGAACGTGGCCCACCAATATGAACAGGATTTCCATAATCCATAACAACAGCCAAATCAAACGGCACAGTCGTATCAACACGTTCAAAATATTTTACCCTGGTACGCAATGGAATATTATCAAGACTGTCTGGAATATTTCCATCATACACACACACAGGCACAATTCCAAAATTTCTTTCTATTAATCGCGCCAAAGCCAAAACGCTGCATAAAGAATCACCATCTGGATTTTTATGACCCATAATGACAATAGATTTTGCGTTTTTAACACGTTCTAAAAATTCTTTTATTTTTTCTTTCATATTTTTATTGTAGCGCCATATCTTCCAGCATAAATTGAACAGATGTACGTCCATTATATTCGTTTTCTTTCAATTTACCCAACA
The DNA here is from genome assembly GCA_045576255.1 of Candidatus Enterousia sp. Classification (GTDB taxonomy): domain Bacteria; phylum Pseudomonadota; class Alphaproteobacteria; order Rs-D84; family Rs-D84; genus Enterousia. Next base: position 22,794 of record JAZNGD010000050.1, on the reverse strand, counting down.
TCATTATTTTAGTATTTGTATTTGCTTCGTCTAGTAAAAAATCACCAATCGCAGTACCAACCAAATTAAATCCTACAAAAGACAATTGTGTGCCACTGCTGGTTGAAACACTGCCGCGCAAATGACAACCATTTCCCATAACCGACGCATATCGCAAAACGGCCCCGGTCAACACCAAGACAGGCTCTTGATTTCCTTGACCGAATGGTTCCAAAGCGGACATTTTTTTTACCAATCTCATATTTGCGCCACCTGCGTCTATTTGTGCATCGACATAAATTTCTGGTGCAGGCATTTGTCCGTTTAATTGCTTTATGACCGCCTGTTCTAAAAATTCACAAAACGCCCCTTCGTTTTCTTCATTCAAAGAAAATCCTGCGGCCGCAGCGTGTCCGCCACCTTCGCTGATAATTCCAGCTGCCAACGCATCATGAATAATTTTTCCCAAATCAACACCATTAACAGAACGCCCAGAACCATTAATTTGCCCATCTGATTTTGTTGCGACACACGACGGCAAATTAAATTTATCTTTTAATCGCCCCGCGATAATTCCCATAACCCCACCATGCCAATCATCACCACAAACGAACAAACTGCACTTACCGGATTTACAGCATTTTTCAGCCATTTCTGTCGCACTAAGCATAATTGCATTTTGAATATCGATTCGTTCTTGATTCATTTGATGTAATTTATTTGCCAAATCGTGTGCAATCAGCGGATTATCCGTTAACAACAAATCCAATGACGGTGACGCAGAATCCAATCTGCCTGCTGCATTAAGTCTGGGTCCCAACGCAAAACCAGCCGCATAAACCGACGGTTTTTTTATACCTGCTAAATCCATCAATACACGCAAGCCCAAATTTTGTCGCAACCCCAAAACCTTTAACCCTGTTGCAACAAAAGCACGATTTAATCCGACCAATGGCATAGTATCGCATATTGTTCCCAACGCGACAAAATCGGTATAATTCATCAAATTTTGCGAATTTAACTTGTCCGTCAATTCCGCATTCAAATTTCGTGTTTTCAATTCGCGGTTAATTGCAACCAATGTTAAAAACGCGACACCAACCCCAGCTAAATAAGACAGTCCCGATGTATCATCTGTGCGTTTTGGGTCAATAACCGCATCAGCACAAGGCAAAACCGAATCGGGCGAATGATGGTCAGTTATAACCACCTGTAATCCCAATTGCTTTGCAAAATCAACTTCCTTGTTTCCGCTTATTCCGCAATCTACGGTCACTAACAGACTTGCCCCACTTTGCGCAATATCTTGTATTGCTTCATTATTCAGCCCATACCCTTCGCCTTCACGTGTTGGCAAATGCCAAACAACATCTATCCCCAATCCACGCAAATATTTCACAAATACTGCCGTTGAAGTAATCCCATCAACATCATAGTCGCCATATATTGCAATTTTTTGATTATTTTCGACGGCATTTGCGATTATTTTTGCGCCTTTTTCCATATCTGTCAGGACGTACGGATCGGGCATATATTCTTTGATACTTGGGTTTAAAAACAATTTGATTTCTTCATCTGTTTTTATTCCGCGTCCAAACAATATATTTTTTAATAAATCATCCGAATCACTAAACTTATCATATGCCGCCATCCACGCTTTTCCAAGCATGGACTTTTCCACTATTTTTTTCACTCTTCTACTCTTTTTTTATTATCGGATATATTATAATCGAAAATTATTCAAATAGCAATGGCAGTATACTATCTAATATTTTTCCTGTTGTTGGCACAGCATTCCACGCAGCGGTACGCCACCCCCAAGATTCTTTTGTTCCCTGGGGTTCATCCAAGACAACCAAAATAGTATACTGTGGCGCATTTGCAGGGAACACACCGACAAACGCAGTCACATTACGCTTGTTGTCAATTTTTTTATTTGTATATTTTTCAGCAGTTGATGTTTTTCCGCCTATTTTAATACCGGCGACTCTGGCCTTTTTTCCACTTGTTTCTTCTGCAACACGCAGCATAATCGGTCGTAATTTTGCAGAAATTTCATCTGCCAACACACGTTCGCCACGAACAACACCAACCGCACGTTTTTGTAATGTTGGATATATGTAAACACCACCATTTGCAACCGCATTAACACCCAACAATAAATGCATTGGTGTCACAGCATACCCTTGGCCAAACGCAACTGTCGCGCGTTCAACCGGCCCCCATTTTCTTTGCGGCAAAGAATTTTCTGTACGGCCAAATTCAAGGTCCAGCGCTTTATCCATATGCAATCTTTCAAAAAATTCTTTTTGTGCGCCATCTGGTAATTCCAATGCAATCTGCGCACTGCCAACATTACACGAATGAATCATAATTTCTTCCAAATTAAGACTTGGGCGCGGTGGTTTAAAACTGCGAATATCTGTAATTTTCTTTGCAACTCTGCCGAACTTATCATATATCGGGAAAGGTTTTGCCACATAATATTCTTTATCTTCACTGATACCATTTTCCAATGCCAATGCTGTATTAAATATTTTAAAAATAGACCCCAATTCATACACGCTTCGCATCGGTTTAAAAGAACGGTTTGCGACAGAATCTGCCCGTAAATTTTCTGGGTCAAAATCGGGCAAAGACACCATTGCCAACATTTCGCCAGTTCTTGAATTCATCAACATACCCATAGCTGCTTTGGCTTGATATTTTTGCATAGCAAAAGACAACTGTTCATAAAACACAGATTGAATACGCGAATCCAAAGACAACTGTAAAGGATCTTTGTTTTCGACTAAATAATTGTCATATACACGTTCGGCCCCGTCAAGCCCACGACCATCTTCGCCAACAAATCCAACCACGTGCGAAAACAATCTGCGTTTTGGATATTTTCTTTTTTGCACCTTTTCTATTTCCAAGCCTTCTAATTTAGCCTTTTGAATAATTTCACGTTGCTTATCACTGGCATATTTTTTAAGTCTGATATAATTTTTTGACGAATTAACCAATTCGATTGCATCTGCCAAAGAATATTCATAAGGCAAAGCTTGGTGTATAGTTTGCGCAACAGCATCACGATCTTTTTCGCGCACCGCTTTATTTCTAAGAACAATATGACCAGAAGCGACATTTTTCGCCAAAATATCACCATTTCTGTCTATTATATCAGCACGATGCACCAACCATTCGTTATCAGCGCCTGCCAATCTTTCCCGATTCGGCCCCATAATTCCCAATTGCAAAGTTCTGCACGCAAACAAAACAAACGCAACAAAAAACACTGTATACATTGTTTTCAGGCGTTTACGTGTTGTTGCGCTTGCGCGTGCGCCTGTAAATCCATATTTAAAAATATCTTTACCAACTTCAAACATTGTTATAATTCTTTTTCTTTTAAATCTGCAATTGAAATTAATTTATTAAAACTTATTACTTCTGATTTTGGTGCAACAATATCAACCATATTACGTAAATTTTCCGGGCGCACATACGAAGCAAACGCAGCTTGGGCAACTGCGACTTTTTGTTGTGTTTGAACAATATCACGACGCACACGATTTATCTGTCTGTATTGGGTTCGAAAAGACACTTGCAAAACAACACTTAACAACAGCACAATTCCCAAAGACCATGCCCCTATTTGAAACATTTTTTCATCATCATTCATAAAATCCCCCCACAACCATAAAATCTTAGTTATATCATATCATAAATTATTAAAAAAACTAATCATAGAATTCACACCATTTAAACGACCTGCCCCCAAATTTAAATTCAGCGAATTAAACTGTCCCAAAATATCTGTTTTTCTTATTTCTTCTGGTGTTTTTTCATTCAACATCGCGATAAATATTGCAACAATTCCCCGAACGATTGCAGAATCTGCGCGACCATAAAAACGATTTCCTATACGACAAATTTCAACAAACGAAGAACATCCGACAATTTCTGTACACGCCGCATTTTCAGGCACACATTCAAGTGTTCTTCCTAAATCCATAACTAATTCTAACTTTAATACATCGTCATCGATTGTGGTCAACATATTTTTTATATCTTCGTATTTCATATTTACCACCCTTGGTTTGTCAAATCTAATTCCAAGCGTGCCGCATCAGACATTCGCGACAAATCCCATGGTGGGTCCCATACTAAATCAACCTGCACAGGCACATCACCAACAACCCCAGCAACCGATTCGCGAACTTGACTTAATAACTCTTCCATCATCGGACAAGTAGGACTGGTAAAAGTCATTTTTATTTTCACCAAATTTGGCACAATATCAATATCATAAATCAATCCCATATCCCAAATATTCACAGGTATTTCCGGGTCGTATATTTTCTTTAACGCGTCAATAATATCTTGTTTTGTAAAACTCATTTTATAATTTCTTTTATATATCCGATTACTGTTTTAATTTCCGCCATTGTATTATAAGAACCAACAGATATTCTTATACTGCCGTTTATTCCCATACGTTGATGAATCCAACTTGCACACATATTTCCAACACGCAAACATACGCCGCGAGCACCAATCAAGGCGCCAAAATCTAATACGTGCATACCATCAACAACAAAGGTCAACAATGCAGAATTACGAAAAGATAAAATCTTTACTTTTTTTATTTTTATCAATTCATCATACATAAACTTTATTAAATTCAAATCTGGTCTATTTTTTTTAATTTCTGAAACAGCATCTTTCAACCCAACAATTTGCGTCAAAGGCAAAGTTCCTGCTTCGAATAAATCTGGCGCTGAATTATATATAATATCATCACCAACAATTTTGTTAACCATTCCACCGCCAAAAAATACAGGCTGATAATTATCTGGATTTTTTATATACAAAATTCCAACACCAGTATCTGCACCAATTTTATGCCCGGAAAAGCACAAGAAATCACATCCAAATTTTTCAACATCAATTTCGCTGTGTACGACAAATTGCGCCGCATCCACCACAGTTATAACATTTGGATTTTTTTGCTTTGCGTGCTTTATAATTGTTGCGACATCCTGTGGCATTCCCAACACATTAGACATCGCAGTAATAACCAAAACATCTGCGTATGGCACACAATCAGGTTTAATATTATAATCTTCATCCAACGGACACAACACCACACGCGCCCCAGTCTGCACAAACGGCAATCGCGCACTGTGATGGTCAATATCAGAAACCGCAACAATACTGTTTTTATCCAAGCGCAACATCTTTGCAACCATATTCATCGCAGCCGTTGTACCAGCGGTAAAAACAATATTATTTTTTTTCGCACCTATAAAGTTTGCCACAATCCCACGTACGTCATCCAGCATTGCATCAACATCACTTGCACGTGCGCAAATTCCGCGTCCTGCATTTGCATATTTATGGCGCAAAAAATCGACCTGTGCACTTATAACAGAATCGGGTTTCAAGCAACTTGCGGCGGCATCTAAGTATATGATTTTATTCATTTATGATTTCTCTTGCATTTTATGTCGATTATAATACACTTTGGCCGAATATCAACAGAAAGTAAGGAGAAAAAAATGGCTATTCAACACGCAAACGACACAACATTTGACAGCTTTATTGGCAAAGGTGTAACACTGGTTGATTTTTGGGCATCCTGGTGCGGTCCATGCAGAATGTTTGGTCCTATTTTTGAAGCCGCTTCTGAAAAAGCAACAGATGTCACATTTGTAAAATTCGAAATTGACGAAACGAATCGCCGCACACCTGCCAAATACGGCATACGCAGTATTCCCAGTGTACTGGCATTTAAAGATGGTGAATTGGTCGAAGCTCGCACAGGCTTGATGGACGAAGACACAGTATTAGATTGGATAAAGGAATTAAAAGGGGCGCAATAATGGCCGAAAAAAATTATAAAAACATTGAACTGCCAGAAAAATATAAACCAAAAGTTTCTGAACCATATATGTGTCCAGAACACTTGGCGTATTTTTATAACATCTTAAACAATCAAAAAGAAGAACTGCTTAGCGAACGCGATTCTGTATTGAACGCAGTTCGTTTGGCTGATAAAACTGAAAGTGCTGGTGCTGGCGACGAATCGGATAACGCGACATACAACCAAGACATTACTATGGATTTACGTATATCCGACAGAAACAATAAATTATTACAAAAAATAAGTGCCGCATTAGACCGAATTGAAAACGGAACATTTGGATACAGTGTTTTATCCGGTGACGAAATCGGCATCAAAAGAATGATGGCGCGCCCATTGGCGACACTTACAATCGAAGAACAAGAAGAACGCGAAAAGCGCGAATTTTAAAAAACCGGCAAACGCCGGTTTTTTTTATTTCTTTTTCACTGTCTTCTTTTTTGGAACAGGCTTTTTAACAGATTCTGTTTTCACAGATTTTTTTGTATCTTTTATTTCCTTTTTAAAAATATTTAAACCATCCGCCAAATTCTTCATCATACCTGGGATTTTATTCGAACCAAACAAAATAACCACTAAAACCACAATAACTAAGATTTCAGCCCATCCAAAACGTCCAAACATTTTATCCTCTTTTTTTATTATTTTGTGACATAACAATCTAAACCATCGGCCTTGGCATTACGACAAAAACCATTTGCATCGCCAGACGTATTAAATCCGACACGTAATCTGTATGTTGTAGTACCGTTTTTCAACTGTGCAGCCAAAACAACAAATTGTTTTCCGCTGAACAAGCTTGCATGTGCGGCCGTCAATTTACGCTGTGCGGCTTCGGCCAATGCACGCGTACTGTATGAACCAAATTGAACGTACCAATTAGACACAGTTGCAACAGCCTGTTTCTTTACAACTGGTTTTGGTTGTACAGGCGCAACAGTCTTTTTCGCCACAGGTGCAGCCTTTGGTCGTTCTGCCACTTTTGCAGGTTCAAATTTAACTTCTTTTCTTTCTTCTATGACGCGTACAGGCGCAGTCTGCACAACTGGCGCAGGTGCAACAGCAACCGGCGCAGGTGCAACCACAGGTTTTACTGGCGCTGTTGATGGTGGCGGTGGCAATGGTGCCCCAGGTTTAACAGGTGGCATAACATTCATATCAACCGGATTACCACGTTCATCAACCATAACAACAGGTGCGTCTAAATCAATTTCCATAGACGAAGAAGATTCTGTTCCAATTGCACGAATAATAACATAAGATGCCAACACGATTACAAACAAACCAACCGTTAACAACAACCAAGGTTTCTTTGGACGCGGCGCAGTCAAAACAGGCGCTTCTGGCAAAGAATCCATTGTTTCAGCATCATCTAAATCAAGCAAATCCAAGCTATTATCTTCGTTCATAACACAATCCCCCTGTATTTTTACAAACACATTATATCACAAAAAAGCCCAACCACCAAACAGATATAATGAAAAATTTATTTTGGCATTTGTCCAAAATTTGGGGGCACAATCAATTTATGATTTTCTTCGACAATTGGTTCGACTTCACATGTTTTTGCACACCCAGTCAAAATCATTGGTACCGCGACCAGCGCAATCAATAACAAGACCTTTTTCATATCTCTTTCCTTTCTTTTATTTATGGGGCAGATAACCTGCCCCAGATTTATTACAATGGCATTTTAATTGCATCTTGCATCATTTGAACAAATTCTGCCAATGGAATTGTTTCCTGTTTTTGTTCGCCCAGTCTGCGCAATGTCACAGTTTTATCCGCCATTTCTTTTTCGCCAACGACCGCAACGATTGGTGTTTTTGCCAAAGACAATTCGCGGATTTTATAGTTAACTTTTTCATCACGCAAATCTGCACGTGTATTTACACCGGCGCCACGCAGTGCGGCCACAACTTCGTTTGCATAATCCGCATGCTTTTCAGAAATTGGTGTGACAACAACTGGTTCTGGCGACAACCACAATGGCAAATGTCCGCCTGTTGATTCCAGTAATATCCCCATAAAGCGTTCAATAGACCCCAAAATTGCACGATGCAACATAATTGGGCGATGTTTTTCACCATCTTCGCCAACATAAGACAAATCGAATCGTTCTGGCAAATTCATATCTAATTGCACCGTACCGCATATCCATGTGCGCCCAATTGCATCACGCATAGAAATACCAATTTTTGGTCCATAGAATGCACCCTCGCCTTCTGCGACGGTATAATTCGCATTTACAGACTTTAATGCTTTATGCAAAGTTTCTTCTGCAAAATCCCAAACTTCGTCTGAACCAATGCGGAATTCAGAATCTGGTCTTGTTTCCAATGTCATATGAATGTCATCGAACCCCAGCGCATGATAAACTTCCTTGATTAAATCCAATGCTTTGGCGACTTCTGTTTCCATTTGTTCTTCTGTACAAAAGATATGCGCATCATCCTGTGTCATTTCGCGAACACGCATCAAGCCTGCCAGCGAACCAGATGATTCATAACGATTAACCTTGCCAAATTCTGCCAAATACATCGGCAAATCTTTATATGATGTTATTCCGTGTCCAAACACCAACATTCCACCGGGGCAAGACATTGGCTTTACACAGAAATCTTTACCATCCTGTGTTTTGCCGGCATAATTATGCGATGCATATTTTGCCCAATGTCCACTGCGTTCCCACAATGAACGTTCCATAACAGTTGGTGTGGAAATTTCCAAATAGCCTTTTCTGTTTTGACTTTCACGAATAAAATCAATCAATTTACGATAAATCTTATACCCTTTGTCATGCCAGAAAACAGCCCCCGGCGCATAATCAGGTTCAAAGTGGAACAAATCCATATCGCGCCCCAGTTTTCTGTTATCGCGCGCAGCAGCCTCTTCTTGCATTTTCAAGAACGCATCCAATTCTTCTTTGGTTGCGAACGCATCGACATAAATACGTTGCAGCATTTTATTTTTTGCGTTTCCTTTCCAGTATGCACCTGCGACGCTACGAACTTTGAACGAATCACGTGGCAAATCTTTGGAAGATTCCACATGCGGTCCACGACATAAATCAACAAAATCACGGAATGTATAGATTGACAACGCTGCACCTGCGGCATCATATTCGTTCAACCATTCCATTTTATACGGTTGATTTGCAAAGATTTCTTTGGCTTCATCAACAGAAACATTGCGCTGTTCAAAGCGACCGTTTGATTTAATCAAATCACGCATTTCTTTTTCAATCTTTGTGAAATCTTCTTCGGAAAAGCGATATTCTGTATCAAAGTCATAATAAAAACCATTTTCAATTGCAGGCCCCCCAGCAAATTTTACATCTGGGTGTAATTTTTTTACTGCTGCTGCCATAACATGCGCCAGTGAATGACGAACTATTTCGATATCATAAGACATAATAAAAACCTTTTTATACTTTTTTTATTTTAATTGATTTGTTTGATTATAGAAATTTACGCGATTTATCGCAATACAGAAATTACACCCCCAAAGGGGTTGTAGTTGTTGTAGTAAAGAAACCTTTAAACAAATTCATAAGATAAATGATACGTCTATTTCTATAAAAAATCAAGGAATATAAAAAATTCTATTTACTGGATCGCCACGGTCGTTTGCACTCCCTCGCGATGACAAAATTTTTTTAAGTTTCTAGAAAACATTAAGCTCTTTTGTCATTGCGAGCGAAGCGTGGCAATCCAGTTTATTATCCCGCATTACCGCAACCAAAACATATCTTGCACACTTAAATCCAACCAATCTGGATTTATGCTTTCAATTAAATTCAACTTATACTTTCGCGATTGGGCCTTGATATGTTTTTCACGCTCCAGCGCATCATTCACATATTGAAAATCTTCCCAATATCCCAACTTGTCACAATTATATCGTGCAGCAAACGAATCGGGGTTAACTTTGTTCTTATGTTCCCAAACACGTCTAACAATATCATCTGTAACACCTGTATAAACAGCGCCATTACGCCGATTAAACATTATATAAACATAAAATTTATATTCTTTCATATTTGATTCTATTTACTGGATCGCCACGGTCGTTTACACTCCCTCGCGATGACAAAAGTTTTTTAAGTTTCTAGAACATTAAGCTCTTTTGTCATTGCGAGCGAAGCGTGGCAATCCAGTTTATTATTCCGCATTATCTCAACTTACTATGCTTACATGTCTTGCGACACCATACTAATGCAGACTTATATCTATCACGCGCCTCATTAAAACACAATGACACATCCCCACAAATCTGAAAAACTGACAAATTACATCCATGTGGATAATACACATTTGGCCTGTTCACAGGAAATTCAAATAACTTCTTGTCCCCAGCATACATTTCAGAAACCACCCTAAAAAATTCCGCCCCAATATCACCAAAAAATCTGGCCCCCGTTGACAACGCACGCAAATTCATCGACAACTTGCATTTTTCCGCACACCCATCACAAACGTATGGAAAATCAAATTTAATTTCCCTGAACGGGTTTTGTATAATCTGACCTTCGTCTACTTTGGCATTTTTTTGATACTCATATGGCATAAATCACATCCCTTTTACAAATCCAAAATACAACCAAACAAAAACACACCGTAAAATTCCCCTCCTGCGGAGGGGTGGTGGCTATGCCACCGGGGAGGGTTTAAGTTTCTCAATATTAAACTGTATCCACTCTAACACCCGTGGCATATCTTGTTTTACATCTTTATCTTCTATTCTCAATACGGTTATACCAATTGAACGCATATATTCATCACGACCAACATCATACTCATATTTATCATCATGCGAAGAACCATCAACCTCAACAACTAGTTTTAATTCCTTGCAATAAAAATCAGCAATATAATTCCCTATTGGTTTTTGTTTGGTAAATTTTACCCCCAATGCAGAACGTTTTAATTCGTTCCACAATAACACTTCAGACAAAACACCTGCACGACGATTCGTACGGGCAAAAACATTTAATTTTTTGTCATACAACACAACCATTAAATAACCCTCCCCGCCCTGCGGGCACCCCTCCAACGGAGGGGAATTTATTTATCCAAAATACAACCAAACAAAACTGCAAAAAAGAAACACACACTGCCACCAATTACAAACAGGTGCCATACCGCATGTGAAAATTTCATCCTGCGCCACAGATAGAAAACAACACCGACCGTATACGACAAACCACCCGCCAAAATAAACCACAAACCACGCACTGGGATACTACGAATCATCGCAGGCAATATAAACAACAGTGTCCAACCCATTGCTACATATAACGCGACCATCCAACGTGGTTGCTGTTTTGGATTGCGAATTTTCATATATGACCCGAACAACACAATTCCCCACAAAATCGCAAACACAATCCAACCAATCAAGCCACGCAAATTAACCAACAAAAATGGCGTATAGGTTCCTGCAATCAGTGCATATATTGCAACGCTGTCCCACACTTCAAAAAAACATTCGTGCTTTTTGCCGATTGTCGCGTGACACATTGTTGAACCAAAATACAATGTAATCATTGTCACGCCAAAAATCGCACAAGATACAATCGCCCATGGGTCACCTTTTAACCCTGCGAACACAACCAACAAAGTCAACGCTGCAACCGCCAACCCAATACCAATACCATGGGTTAAAATATTTACAACCTCTTCTGTGTGTGTGCTTGGTTTTTCCCAACGAAACAACCCTGTTGCACGCAAAACCTTTAACAATTTTGAAGCATGCTCGTCTTTTTTTACAGCCTTGATTCTGGCTCTTTTTTCTTTTGTCATTTTATCGCTCCCTCGATTCGATTTTTAACTCTATCTCCGCCCATAACCGTCATTATTGAATACAAATCTGGCGTATTTGTGCGACCAGATAATGCAACACGCAGATTCATTGCTACGTCGCCATTTTTTATACCACATTTTTCTGCGACTGCGACGATTTTTGCCCACCAAGTATCTTTGTCATCCGATTCGTTATATGTTTCCAAAAATGCACGCAACGCATCCGAATTAAATTCGTATTCAGTATTTGGAACGAACAATTCATCCCAGAAAAACGCGACATTATCCAACGTCTGGGACCAAGTGACAAAATCTTTACGCACACGTTTCGGATTATCACGTTCAATACCCAACACACCTGTCAGATAATCGACGTCACCCACCTGCATTTTATTGACATCTGTGCCATACTTATTCGCCCAAGAAACGACACGCGCAACCAATTCTGGTATCGGCAGTGAACCAATAAATTCCTTGGCCCACCATTCCAGTTTTTTCATATCAAACAAAGAACCAGACACAGGCATTTTCTTTGGTCGCATTTCATAATCCCAAAAAGATTTAACCTGTCCCTTCATTTTTGCTTCTTCATAACCAGGCGCCAATATATTACCCAAATATTCAATCACAGATTCAACCGGCCATCCTTGTTCCAAAAAGAAAGCAACATTTGCCTCGGGGTCTTTGCGTTTTGATAATTTTCGTTGTTTACCTGTTTCTTCATCAATTTTATCTAATGTTGAAATATGAACATATGCAGGCAAATCCCAGCCCATCATACGAAACATTTGAACATGCATTGCGAATGTACCGAAATAAGATTCATCACGAACAACATGCGTTGTGTGCATAAAATGATCATCACACAAATGCGCAAAATGATACGTCGGTAAACCATCCGTAGATTTTATCAAAACTGTATCTTCATTATGTTCTGGCACCGACAACGAACCACGCACTGCATCTTTACAGAAAATTCTTTGTTCAGGATTACCCATAGAATACAAACGAATCGATGGGACTTCGCCATTATCTAAATGCGCGATAATTTCTTCTTCGGTTAAATCCCTGTCACGCGCCCATTCACCATAAATACCAGTTGCAAAACCTGCCGCCTTTTGTTTTTCCCGAATTTCATCCATTTCTTCTTGTGTTAAAAAGCAAGGATATGCCAAACCTTTTCCCAGCAAATCTGCCGCCACAGAATGATAAATATCTTTACGTTCTGATTGATAATAAGGACCATACACAGGGTCATTTTCATATCTGATTCCAAATTCAGCCAATGAATTTATAATGATATCAACCGCTTGTTTATTTTCACGTTTTGTATCAGTATTTTCAATACGCAACAAGAACACACCACCTGACTGCTGTGCTAATTTATAACTAATCAATGCGCTATACAAATTCCCCAAATGCATATACCCAGTTGGGCTTGGGGCAAAACGTGTCACCTTAACACCTTCTGGCAAATTACGTGCCGGGAATTTTTCTTCCAGTTCTGCGATTGTATATTTTGGCGCGCCGCCCAGCACGCGCGCGATTAAGTCTTTTGACAAACCTGTTCTCATTTTTGTTTCCCTTTTTCCCATTCTGATTTTAATTTTGAATACACTATTAAATCACGTGGCGCACCATATAAAACATATCCATGGCGCTGAACACCTTCTTTAACATATCCGGCACGCACAGCCACAGCCTGGGATTTTAAATTTTCTGCATCTGCTTTGATTTGAATTCTGTTCAAACCAAGTTGTCCAAAACCCAAATTCTCTAATACTTCAATACCGCGAGTCACCAATCCGCGACCATTAAAGTCCTGTGCCAACCAATAACCAATTTCAGCCATTTTATGACCTTCATTAAACCCGACAAAACCGTGGCCCCCAACTATTTTTTCGTTTACGCAAATCAGATAAGACGATTCATTTACAGAATCTATCATTTTCAGATAATCGTACGCAACTTCTGGCTTTGTGTATCTTCCAGCCCATTCCAACCACTGTGATAAAAATTCTTTATTTTTAACAACAACATTAAAAAATTCTTGCGCACGGCCAAATGTCACATCTGGCTTTACCAGTTCAAAATCACCACCATCGATTCGTTTTGGGAATTCCACCATATCTATATACCTCTTGCGTTTTTAACAATGCAATTCTATACTAAATATATGGAAAAACAAGAAATAAGAACATTTGGTCGCCGTCATGGCAAGAAATTATCTGCCCGTCAACAATTGCTGATTGATGAAGTGCTGCCGACATTAAAACCAACAAACGGCAACATTTTGGAAATTGGATTTGGCGCGGGCGAACACGTTCGTGACTTGGCACAAACAAATCCAAACAAAACAATCATTGGCGCAGAACCTTTTATGAACGGCGTTGCCAGTTTACTGTCCGCTATAACAGATGAAAAAACCAATCGAATTTTGGACGAATATAAAAACATTCGAATCTGGGCGGACGATGTTCGTGATTTCTTGCGCGGTACCGATTCAAAATTTGAACAAATTTGGGTCTTACACCCCGACCCATGGCCAAAAGCCAGACATGAAAAACGCCGTTTATTATCCGCCGAATTTTTTAATACACTGTCGAAATATTTGGCACCAGACGGCGAAATTATCATCGGCACAGACCACTGGGAATATTTTGATTGGATACTGGAACAAATAAAGCAAACAAACTTGACTGCAACCATTCCAGATATAGAAGTCATCCAAACCAGATACCAGCATAAAAACAAAGCCGGCACATCAAACCCAAAATACTTGGTACTGCACAATTAAAAATTCATAAAGAATTTCATACCCTTTGCCAACCCTGGTCGCATCGATTGAATTAATCGTTTTGTCTGCTCTATACGTTGGAAATTCGCCCCAAAAGCGAAATGCAAATCAAAATTATTTTCATTTTCCCAACAATCCAACATACCATAAATACGTCCAACAAAATCAGATTTATCCCCAGCATCTTTTGTCAAAACTAATATCAATGAAGACGCATTTATTTTACGCAAATCTTCGAATAAATCCTTCCAATCAAACGAATCGATTTCGTTTATATCCAATCCGATTGATAAATCTTTATTAAAGAACAAATCATCTTTGATAACACGCGTTTGTGTTGCCAAGTCTCGCAATGCAACATACGGCAAAAACACTTGCGCACCATGCGCCCCTTGTTTAAATGCAGTGTTAATATTTTCTGTCACTTGTGAAATTTGTTTTTCTGTTATTTTTTTATCCGCAAAATAAAATCTGGCGAACACTTTGGTATCAACGTTTTCAATCCAAGGCCAAATAATCTGTATTGCATCTGGCACAACAGACAGCAACTGAATCTTGTTTTGAATAACAGATTCAGCAACACGTGCCAAATCGCCAGAATCAGACGCCGCGCTGCACCACAATGCAGATGTACTGCAATTATTTTTCAAAAAATTATTTTTATTAATCATTGTACTTTTTACTTTATCATAAATATGATACAATAAAAATCATAATGAATGAAAAAATTAATAAATTTTTATTGGGCACTTTGTGGTTGATTGCGTCAACACTTGGGTTATGTTTTTGGATGAACATAAATTTTGGTTTTAATCTGTTATCTGGCGCACACTGGCGGCATCTTGCATATATGCAGGCAACTCAACAACCGATAAAAACAACATTTTACATATCGTTGTTTATTGGTTTTTCATGCATAATTTTTGGTATGTACGTTTTAATTCGTCCACGTTTACGCAGAATAAAGTTTATAAAAAAAGATAAAAAGCCGGACTTATCAACCCCGACCGAACAACCAACAGTTTCTATCCCTGAACCCGACACATCGCACACAAAAGAAACAGTTGTTGAAAAACCTGTACCCGAATCTACAAACACATTACAAGAACCATTTGTCATCGATTATTCGTCTGATATTCCACCTGCCCCTGTTGCTAATGGAACCCAGGCACCCAACCCCCTATCACCAAACGACATCAAGATACAAGACGCAACAATCACACAAAACTATCCCGAAATTGTCGAAATATTTGAATCTGTTGGGTACACTATAAAAACCCCACCATGCGTTGGTGTATTTTGCCCTGCTTTGACTGCAATTGGTCACGAAATTACACTGTGGATTGGCGCGGTTGACGTTGGCACCAACGCCGTACAAGGTGTTATTGACGCTTTTAAAAGCATATTTGAAAAAACACTTGATGGCGAAATTGACATCACCACCAAAGGATTTGTTGTAAACGCGACAGATGCTTCCGACCCCGAAGCACCAGATATTTTATTATTTGATTCGATTGATAAACTGCGCGAATATATGCAACAAAATCCAGATATCGCTGACGAAGATTCTTCGGAAGAATTTGAAGCGTTTTCGCAATATATTTCAACAGTTATTAAACATATAGAGATAATCTGATGCATATAAATTCAAGTGTTGCTGAAAAAAAACTTCTGGAACTGGGCATAAAAGATATGCCACTGATGGAATACAAACCAACACCGACAAAAGTATCGTCTGACTGGTTTTCTGTATATAAAAAATTATGCAAAGAATTTATGATGTCATTAACAGATTCTGTTGAAACGTTGGCGATTCATGGGCTGCCCCAAGACGATTTTATGAATCTTATTATGGGGAAAAAAATTCCAGAAAATTTTTCTATACGGCTGCGCGTACCGCTGATATTGGGTGGTGATTTATCTGTTGAAAATATGTTTATGTGTCTAACATTTCCCCACTCATACAATCTTGACAGATTTATACTGTTGCAAAGCGGTCACGATATTTTATGGTTGCCAGACCCCAAACAAAAAGTATACATTCCTGTCAGCACACTTGGTGGCGGTCCCGGTGGCAACGGAACAGAAGACAGATTAACCGAAACAGCGGCATCACAAATTGTCGCAGACCGCGACATATAAAGCCCAGGATAAAATATGACACTTGATGAATTTTTATCTTTCGCAAAATCACGAGGCGCAATTTTCTTTGCGCCCCCTGCCAAGAATCAAATTATTTTATTAAATGGCGCACTGCAACACAGACGGCACGCTATGTTGCCCCCGATAATGATTGAACTTTATAATACTGTCGGCGCAATAAATCTTGATACTGCGTATATATTTGGCCCAAACGAGACAACAAGAAAAGACACATACCCAATACCCAGCATGTTAAAAGTTAATGACGATATTTCTGTATTTGGAAAAACGGCTGGGAAAACCATTTTCGGCAAAAACGATTTGTTCTGGTTCGCGTTCGATGCATTTGGCACATTTTATATGCTGGACAATTTAAATTTAACACCATTGCGTCGGTACGAAGAACCATTAAAAGCATTAACCGACTGTCTTGTTTCAGGAAAAATTTAATATGAAAAAAATATCAATATCTTTATCAGGGCATCAAACAAGCATTACATTAGAATCAGAGTTTATAGAACAGCTAAAAAAACTGTCTATACGCCAGAATCGCTCGATTGCATCAATTATAAACGATATAGATTCCGCGCGCACAAACGGTCAAAATTTATCATCTGCTGTTCGCGTCTGGATATTAAAACAAGTGATCAAGAATTAATCTTTTTTCGTTGCAAAAATACGCACACCTAAAATCGACACAATTAAAATTACAATCATCCAACGATTTAACCCAATTTTACGATACAACGTGTTATGCGCCCCCCATACAAATCCATCTAAAACACCAGCTTGCCCGACCGGCAAAGCAGATATAATTTCGCCATCTGATGCAACAAAAGCACTGATACCAGAATAATTTGCACGCACAATTGGCAACCCTGATTCAATCGCATATCTGCGAACCATATCAAGATGCTGATATGTCCCAGGTGTTTTACCGAACCAATTATCATTTGTAATATTTACAACCCCATGAACTTCACCTGAATTTTCCGGCAACAAAGAATCAGAAAAAATAATTTCATAACAAATCGCAGGCGCAAAAACAAAACCGTCAATTCCAATCAAGTCCGGCCCATTACCAGGGGTTAAATTTACGGGCGCTGGCAAAAACCCCAAAGGTCTGTATTCCCCAAACGGCACCAAGTGTGACTTGTTATAAATCTTTTCTATACGGCCGTTTTCTGCGGAAACTATCAAAGAATTATAAATCGCCCCCATATCAAAAGTATTTGCCCCAAATATAACAGGCTTTTTAACAAATGACGCAATATCAATATTATCAGTTGCCATAACAACAAAAGGATAAGATGTTTCTGGCAACACAAGAATATCATAATCGCCCGACGCACTTGCCAAGTGTAATATTTTTTTCAAATTATCTTGGGCGCGTTTCAAAGCTTCGGCACGATTATGTGTTGCTTTTTCGGACTGGCTGGCAGCAGGTTGCACAATCCGTAATATTGTTGCGTCATTTTCCGCCCCACCCCCAGCAGCTTTAATATTATTTTTTCCACAAAATCCGCCGTATACAACAAAACAAACGAACAACAAAAACGTTACAAAAACAGATTTATTTTTTTTATCCAGCAATAATTCAACTACGCTTGCGACAACACCAGTGACAATGAAACTTAACCCCAACGCGCCCCAAACAGACATAGAATTAACAATCACAGGAAACGGCATCAATATATTTGCAATTGGATTCCATGGGAAACCAGTAAACAACCATTCACGCAACCATAAAACCAACGACCAAACACAGGCAAACATCCATACGCGCGCTGCAGGCGACCTTTTCTTACCTGCGACTGCAACCAAAGGCCACGAAAAAATCAATCCACCTGCCAACATTAATCCCAAAGCACCCGGGATTGTCCATATTGCATATTGCGCTGTCAAATCTGGCACCACATATATAGAATGCAAAACCCACCAAAACATTGCAAATCCGTACATTGCACCAAACGGGAAAACACGCAAAAATCTTTTCCAAAACCCACCAATATTATTATTTCGTACGGTCAGCCAATATGCCCCACCTATACCAATTAATGTCCACCACCATTGATAAAAAGGCGCAAACCCCAAAGACGCAACCGCACCAAAACCGGCGTATAGAAGATATTGAAAGAAACCGTTTTCTTTTATATTAATACTTTTCAACATTGAAATTATTTTTGAACCGGGGCAACAACTGGCGTCTGCGCACACAATTTTATTATCTGCATATGGATTTTTAATGTTCATTTTTTTTAAAATTTTTGTTTCTTTCAATTCCATAACAGTTGCTTCTTCGTCCGTAATATGATCATACCCCAACAGATGCAAAGTGCCATGAACAACCATATGCGCGACATGGTCATATACAGAAATATTCAAATCTTTTGCTTCGCGCAAAACGGTATCCAAAGATATATAAATATCCCCCAACAAAATATCATCACCCAATTCAAAAGACAGAACATTTGTTGGCTTGTCTATGTTTCGATACTGACAATTTATCGATTGAATTTCTTTATCATCGACCAAAATAATCGACACTTCGGAATCGCTGTGTACGCCAGAAACCGCCATACAGACAATTTTTTCAAAATCTATTTTATATTTTTTCCATCGACTATAATGTACATCCACAAAAACTTTCATACCTGTATCCTTATGCCATATCGAAATCTTGTTCTGTGTTATAATACTTAAAATTTTGTTTTGATAAATCTTGTTGTTTGACTAATTTAATAGCGTCATTAAAAGCAATTGTTTTATCGTCATTTTCACTTTCGACCGACTTTAAAATATCTTTTCCTGCTTCAAAGTTTTTCAAGAAATCTTTTACTGTCGATTTTTTTCCTGTTTTCGCCCTTTCTAAAGCATACAGAACAACATCATCCGTCATAACAAAATGCCCATTTTGGTAAACACTGTCCAAAACAATCTGAGAAAAACCATCACGCGGCAAACTTAAAAAGTCTTTTTCACATATCATACCTGTTGCATAAGCCGCGCACCACCATCTTCTTTTCAATGTACCTTCGCGCCATTTTTCTACACCCGAATAACACAAGAAAGCATCTGCGACATCTTGTTTATTTTTTGCATTTGAAATACCATCAGCAATATCTTTTAAATCAGACTGTATTTGGTACCCTGCCAAAGCCAATGCAACGATATGTTTTTCTTTTATATTTTGTTTATTTTTTATTGCGTTTTTCACAGCCGGCATAGTAGAAAAGATTAAATGTCTGCGTGCTTGGTCATAATTATAATCAATCGACCACGTTTTTGTTTCGCCTATTTCATTAGGATAACAATGCAAGACAGCCTTTTCATCATACTTATAGTAATAAGTACACCCCAGCCCATTTGTTTCACGTTTTTCGGTTCCAATACGTTTTGATACATCGTAATAAGTTTCTAATTCGGTCAATCCAACTGCGATACAAGGCCAATATTTTTGAACAGTTTGTTCGACGAATTTTTTATTATTTGCGTCAATTATTTTTTCAGTCACTTTTTGTTCATCGTCTTGATTTTCGACAACGACTTCTGTTTTTTGTTTATCGTCTTGATTTTCATCGTCTTTCTGTAGAACATCTTCCGCCACTTTTACGCCTGTAAACACAAACATAGTCATCAATGCGAAATAAAGACTATAACTTTCCAACCAAGGATGTTTTCGAATAAATTCTTCTGACGCAAAATTTCTGGAAAACTTTTCCATATTTCTAAGGAACGCGTTATCCACCACCAGTTTATTCAGTGTACGTGTTAAATACTCGGCCGTCCACAACAAGGTTCCCCCTGTTAATTTCAGGATTTTTTTTGCATTTTGTTTTGTCCATTTTTTCAAAGCGTCTTTATTTATTTCCAGTACAGTTTCACCGCGTTCATTTTTTTTACTTACAAGCAATTGATCGGCATTGGTATCATCTTCTGAAATTTTCCATTTTTTTAATTTGAATCGAATATCTTTCAGTTTATCTGCGGCGTGGCGCACATTATCACCGCGTAATTCAGCAACTGTTTTTTCAGATTTTTTTGTATCCATAAAATTCACCCCTTTGTTCTATTTTTGTATTTTTGTCAAACGCCTTGACACAGAACACAAAGCCAGAATTTTTATTTTATCAATTGCCATTTTCCTTAGATTTTTCTAAGATTATTATATCACAAAAAAGTCTTAAAAAAAAGTTAACAAAAATGACACGTCCACTTGCAGATTTAATGCGTCCCAAGACCATAGACGACATAGTTGGCCAAAATTCATTACTTGGCGAAAACGGCATTGTTCGTCGTATGGTCGGGTGTCAAAAGTTATCCAATTTGATATTATGGGGGCCGCCCGGTTGTGGCAAGACAACGATTGCACGCGCACTGGCAAATTCGATTGATATGGATTTTGTTCCGATGTCTGCGGTATTTTCTGGGACATCTGACATTAAAAAAGCGATGGATTCCGCACGTATGAATCGCGACATTGGGCGCAACACAATACTGTTCATTGACGAAATTCATCGTTTTAACAAGACACAACAAGACACATTACTGCCATATCTGGAAGACGGCACAGTTGTATTTATTGGTGCGACCACCGAAAACCCCAGTTTTAATTTAAACAACGCATTATTATCACGCTGTCACATTGGTGTATTAAATTCGCTTGGGACCCAAGATTTATTAACTTTGATTAATCGCGCCGAAGAATACACTGGCAAAAAATTACCATTAGACACAGATGCGCGCACACATTTGGCGCAAATGGCAGACGGCGACGCGCGCTTTTTACTGAACACAGTTGAATATTTGATAAACGCGGAATTTCAGTCTGCCTTGACCCCGACAGATTTAGATTCTGTGATACAAAAGCGTGCGCCATTATCTGACCGCCATGGTGACGAACATTACAATTTAATATCTGCGGTACATAAATCTTTGCGCGCCAGTGACACTGACGCAGCATTGTATTGGGCGGCGCGCATGATGACATCTGGCCAAGACCCGATGTATTTATTTCGCCGCCTGACGCGTTTTGCGGTTGAAGACATTGGTCTGGCGGACCCGAACGCATTACAAGTTGCGATTGCGGCATGGTCTGCGTACGAACGTTTAGGCAGTCCCGAAGGCGATCTTGCCCTGACCCAGCTGGTTATATATCTTGGCACTGCGCCCAAAAGCATTGGAAATTATCGCGCGCAAAAGGCTGCTTATGCTGCGGCACGTGCGACCGGGTCACTAATGCCGCCTCGAAACATATTAAATGCCCCGACCAAGATGATGCGTGACATGGGATACAACGACGGGTACATATACGACCCGGACACCCCGAACAGTTTTTCTGGTCAGAATTGTTTTCCGGAAAGTATGGGTCGTCAGCGGTATTATTTTCCGGTTGAACGTGGTTTCGAACGCGACATAAAA
Organism: Candidatus Enterousia sp.; assembly: GCA_045576255.1. Lineage (GTDB taxonomy): Bacteria > Pseudomonadota > Alphaproteobacteria > Rs-D84 > Rs-D84 > Enterousia. The sequence continues at coordinate 740 of JAZNGD010000050.1, read as the reverse complement.
AAGCGTCTTGAATATTGGGAAAATCTGCGTAAAGAGTTAAATAAAAAATAAAACTTCAAGAAAAAAGAACTTACTCACTTTCGTCATCCTGGGGCTTTTCGCCCCACCCTCTTCTTTGTCATCCTGGGGCTTGACCCCAGGATCCAGGTAATTTTTCTTCTTTGTCATCCTGGGGCTTGACCCCAGGATCCAGGTTATTATTCTTCTTCCGTCATCCTGGGGCTTGACCCCAGGATCCAGGTTATTATTCCTTTTTATTTGTGGGAAAAACTTCAAAAAAAAAAGAACTTAAAAACTCCCTCGTCATCCTGGGGCTTTTCGGGCCCCACAAAAATAAAATATTTTTGTGGGTGAATCCCCCCAGGATCCAGGTTATTATGCCTATAACAAATTATTCAAATCATCGTACAAATCGCGCCAATCAGGATTATATTTTTCAATTAAATCTTTTTTCCATTTCCTGTGCCAGTATTTTAATCTTTTTTCTTGTTTTATGGCTTCGTCCGCAGTATCAAACCTTTCGAAATACACCAGTTTATATACATCGTATTTACTGGTAAAGCCAGGAGTTAAATGCTGTTTATGTTCGTATATCCTTTGCGGCAAATTACCGGTAAATCCAACATAAAGGGTACCATTCTGTTTACTTGCCAAAATATAAACATAGTAATATTTTTGATAATTATACATGTTAAATATGATATATGACCTGGATCCTGGGGTCAAGCCCCAGGATGACG
>JAZNGD010000049.1:0-14786 GCA_045576255.1 Candidatus Enterousia sp. | reverse complement strand
CTAATTTATTTTTCCGCTAATCACGAACGGTGGTGTTGGGAATTCATGTAGCGTTTGTACACTACGATTCCCGATTTGCTTTTATCTAAGTCATTCTAATTTATTTTTACACTAATCACGAACTGTGGTGCCGGCACTACTTACATCTAAGTCATTCTAATTTATTTTTACACTAATCACGAACTGTGGTGCTGGTATTAAAAAATCCGCCGAAGCGGATTTGTTAAAACAAGATATTTATTTTTCCACCAAATTGAACTTCGTCGCTTTCAAATTCATAGTCGATGTGACCGATATATTGTGTGCGGCCATATTGGCGGATTAACTTTGTATGCAACCATTCTTGGTCATAATCTTGACCTGTTTGGGCATCGTGGTTTGTGGCTTTGCGGATTGTTAAGCCACCACCCAATCTGAATTCAGGGGATAATCTGAAATATGCTTCGGGTATAAAATCAAGAAATGACATACCGCGAACTTCGTCAAATATCCAACTGGATTTTACTGTCATTGCCAATGTCATTCCAGCCCATTGGCGACCAAAACGCAGCCCTGCATAATATGTCGAATCTGCATAGTATGGTGTGCGTACGTGTGAACTGCCACCGAATTTAAACCCAAATAAAATATCTGAAATAATATTAGAATTTGTGTCGCCTGCACGTGTCATACGATATTTTGCGCCCAAGTCAATTGCAGAAAAACCATCTTGGTCGCCGTTAAAGTTATGTTGATAATGTACGTTGGCGCCAATGCTTAAACGTTCGTTCATTCCGTATGACAAAGATTGCCCCAGACGAAGTGTGTGGTCAAAATATGCAACAGAAGATTCACTTAATACTTCTTCTGTTTTTAATAAATACAACGGGTCAGACGTGTCGTATTCAAGTGGGTTCGCATAAGAATATGCAGGCAGGGCGATTGACGCGCTGATTAACAGTGCAGAAAAAATTTTATGCATGGTAAAAACTCTCTCTCTGGTTTTTTATGTTTTTATTGCCCCCGATTTTCGGGGGTGTTTTTTAAAATTCAAATATCGCCTGTAATCCAACTGTGGTTTCAGAATAATTTGATATATCTGCTGTACCAATTGAAGTTAATGAATTCAAATAATATTTGCTGTCTTCAATTGGTGTATAAACCTTTGGATCTTGCCAGTATACATTCAATGTTTTTTTGTCTGCATTGTCGTACAGTGATGTTTTGATGTACAAATTCAGTGCAAACCAATCGTTTGGTTGCCAACCCAGCGCGGCTTTTGCAGAAAGTTGGTTATGCCAATCGTAATCACCAAAGATTGCTTCGGCGTTTAATGTCCAGTCTTTGTTTAATACGCTGAATACGCCAAGGCCAGCTTCGAAAAATTGAACATTATTGTCACCTACTTGGTATGGCAGATAGAATGCAGTGTCGCCATCAACAGCGCCAACGCCGTATGAATTAGCTTCTAAATCAAGAAACCAGGCGCGCGCCAAACCATAGATTGTAGATGATTTGATTTTGTATCCAGCCTTGATTTCTGCCAAAATGTTGTTAGATGTGTCTTTTTGATGCTGGAAATATCCTGATGCGGTTGCAATCCATTCGTCATTATCAACAAAACGCCATTGCAGTCCCAGTCCATATACATTCAAGCCGTCATCGGATGTTTCGTCTTTTTCAGAACCGTCGTCCCAATCAAATTCATAATCTGACATATGATATTGCAGCATCCCAATCAATGCAAAGCGGTCTGTGATACCATAACTGAAATCTTCTTTGATTACTATTTGGTCCGCAGTCCAAGTGCCGAATAATCCGTTTAATGTCACTTGTTCATCTGATGTGTTATACAATGGAAGCGAGTCAGACAATGCAAAATCGTATTTTGTATTTGTGTACGATAAATCTGTAATAGAACCAAATTTGCCGCCCAAAGGTTGATAAAAAGGATGTGCCAAGAAATATTTGCGCATCGCTTTGGTTGTGACGGTTTCAGAACGTGTTTTGCGAACAGTTGTTTTTGTTGCCGTTGCACTGGATGATTTTGCGCCTGTATATTCTTTGTACAATGCACTGCGGTTTGCAGGTGCTGTATAATACAAATCAGAAGAATCTGTTTTTGTCTGTGTTTTTACGCCTGTGTTTGTTTTGTATTTTTTATAATTAACAGTTTCGCGTGTACGTGTTGCAGGGGCGTTGGTCAAATCCGCACTGGAACCTGCGCGTGTGCCCCAATTTGTTGCTGCGCCTGCATCAGATAAACCCAAGACAGCTAATGCGCTGATAATTAAAGATAACCGTTTTTTCATAATTAATAGCTCCTTTTGCTTAGAATTATATCACAAAAATATATAATAAAAAAGTATAAAAACATTTTTGTATAAATCGTTATTTTTTTTCAAAATGTTTCTTTAAAATGTCGTATGCGGCAGAAATTTTTGCAAATTCTGTTGCGGCATTTTTCTTGTCGGTTGCAGTGTCTGGATGATATTTTTTTGCCAATGAGCGATATTTTATACCAACATCACGCCAAGATGCAGAAATTCCCAGTTCGAATACTTTCAACGCAGATACGACTGTTGTTGGCAGTTTGCTTTTTGCAGGCATACGGTCAAATTTGTTGCGCCCGGTAATAAAATCATTTATAAAGTTCGCGTATTCATTGGCGGCTTCGTTTGCTTCATTAGCATTTTTTAATGGTTCGCCAAATGTTTGACGTTCCCAGTCTGCTTCGATTTCTTCGGCTGACATATCCGCATAATAATTCCAATTTTTATTGTATTCAGCGGCGTGTTCGCGACAAAAAAACCAATACTCGTTCAAGTCGCGTGATTTTGGGGCGCGGCATGTGCCGGCTTTGGTGCAGCCAATATGGTCGCATTTTTTTATCATAATTTTTTACCTTTTTTATTTGCCAAAGGATGGTGATTGTTTACAGTTTCTTTTAACTTTTCTGGCATTACATGAGTGTATATTTGTGTCGTCGAAATATCTTCGTGACCCAACATTGTTTGTATCGCGCGCAGATTCGCGCCGCCGGCCAACAGGTGCGAAGCAAAAGAATGGCGTAATACGTGTGGACTGACACGTGCAGGTTCAATGCCAGCCAATACAGCGCATTTCTTGATGCTTTTAAAAAAACCGTCGCGTGTTATATGGCCGGTTTTTCCGTTTGATGGAAATATGTATTTTGAATTTGTATCACCACGTACGTTCAGCCATTTGTTAAGCGCATTAATCGCAGCTTCGTGCATTGGCACAAGACGTTCTTTTGCGCCTTTGCCATGAATCAGTAATTTGTCACCCAATACGCCAGATAAAGGCAATTCGCATAATTCTGATACGCGTAGTCCAGATGCGTATAATAATTCCAACATTGCGCGCATACGCAACGAATTGCGCACGTCGCCAGCGGATGATATTAACAGTTCAATTTCGTCCACGGTCAAGAACTTTGGCAGTGCGCGTTTTCTTTTGGGTAATTCCAAATTTTTTGTCGGATTTATTTTTATGATTTTTTCAATCATTAAAAATTTATAAAAACCGCGCAACGCAGATGCTTTGCGGGCAATAGATGTTGCTTTGTCGGGCAAAGAAGATAAATAATTTTGTATCTTTTCTTGGTCTGCGTTCATCAGGCCGCCATCAATCGAATTGTCTGCCAAACGAAGGTCAGATTCATAGCTGGCAAGTGTTTTATTACTGCGGCCTTTTTCTGCGGATAATGCTTCTAAGAAAATGTCGATATAATTCACGAATACACCACTATTTCTGTCAAATGTTGTGTTGCGGGAAATGATATTACCATCAAAATTACCAGTATGATAATCAATATCCATATAAGAATTTTACGAAAGCTTGTTTTGTTTTTTCTTTTTAATGGCATTTGTTGTGTTCCTTGGCTGATATTAAATCGCATCAAAACTGTTTATAAATATACCTGCGCCTGCAATAATAATTAATGGAGGGGCGACAATAGATAATATTGGTGGCAGTGCCCCAGTTGCACCCAGTGCATTAAACATATTTGTCAGAAAATAAACCACAAAACAGGTTATAATCCCAAGACTGAATTTTATGCCAAAACTGTAATTTCTGCGCTGTTTCGTTTGTGAAAACGCAACACCCAGTGTGGCCATTGAAATCATGGTCAATGGTAAAAACAACAATGTCCAAAATTGAACAAGATGTCCACGTGTGGGGGCGCCGATGCGTTGCATCTTTTTTATAAAAGCAGGCAGGTCCCAAAATGAAATTTGGTCAGGTTGCATATATCTGTCCAGAACAGTTTGTGGTGTTAATAATGTTTTGATTGTCCACGTACCTTGTGTTGCGGTGCCGTCTTGATTCCATATTGTTGCGTTGTTTGCGCTGAATCCATCATTAGATAATGTCACTTTGTCCGCATTTACGCGTTGACTTAATTTAAAATCTTGGTTTTGCACAAAGATGGTTGTGTCGATAAAAATCAGATTGTCGTTTTGCTTTTGTAAATTTTTTGCATTCACTGTTATATATTTTTCAGATGAATTTTCGCGCAACCAAATTTGATTGTCGACCAATTGCAATTTATCTGTTGTTATGTTTTCAGAACTTATGCGTACAGAATAAGGATTAATAACCATTGATGCAAATGCGCCAATCGCAAATGCGCCAATTAAAAAAGGGCGTGCAGATTGGTATGGTGATAATCCAGCACTGGATATGATGATGCTTTCGCTGGATTTTGTAAGTTTGTACGATGTTAATAATGTGCCCATAAATACAGTCAACGGTAAAAACATAGGCATATATTCCAGTAATCTTATCCACGAATCATACAAAGCAAGTGCTGCAGTGCTGTTCGCAGGTAATCGTTCGACAAATGTGACGGCAAAAATAATGCCGCATACGACAAGTAATACCAAACCAATTCCGGAAAAAAACCGGCGCAATAAAAAGCGATTTAAGATTCTGTTCTTGAACATAATAATAAAAGTATACCTTTTTCATTTGGTAATTGCAAAATTAAAATGAATGCGTATAATTTTGTCTGCTGAATCAAAATAAAAGAATGGAATAAATATGGAAAAAAAGCCGATTTCAAGACAAGGTTTTGATAACTTGTTGAAAGAACTGAAAAATTTAAAAGAAGTTCAGCGCCCAGAAATACTGGAAACTGTTCAATGGGCGCGTTCTTTGGGGGATTTGTCTGAAAATGCTGATTACAGTGCAGCCAAAGAAAAGCAACGACAAATCGACAGCCGAATCCGTTATATAGAAGATATTATTGAAAACGCATCTGTAATAGATGTTGATTCTTTAAGTGGAAATCGTGTCGTTTTTGGGGCGCGTGTTGTCGCAGAAGATGAAGACGGAAACAAGATGCAATGCAGAATTTTGTCTGATGTTGAATCTGATGGGCGTACGGTGATTTCTTGTACTTCGCCAGTGGGACGGGCAATGATTGGGCGATGTGTGGGTGACACGTGTATCGTTAAGTTGCCTGGGGGCGAAAAAGAATATGAAATATTGGAAGTGAAATTCAAAGATTAAGTATGACTGTTCGTGTGTTGCCTGATTTTTTAATCAATCAAATTGCCGCTGGTGAAGTGGTCGAAAGACCTGCCAGTGTTGTTAAAGAATTGGTTGAAAATGCGCTGGACGCTGGGGCAAATCAGATTGTTGTTGATGTTGTTGATGGTGGGCGTACCGCTATAACTGTTATTGACAATGGTTCTGGTATGTCGCGCGAAGATTTGGCACGTGCGATTACACGACATGCAACATCTAAATTGCCAGACGATGATTTGTTAAATATAAACTTTATGGGATTTCGTGGCGAAGCTTTGCCGTCAATCGCGTCTGTGTCTGATATGACAATTGATACCCGAAAAATTACAGACGATAATGGTTGGCAAATTGATTGCGCAACTGGTGAAATTCGACCATCAGATTGGGAAGGTGGTACCAGAATTCGTGTGCAAAATTTGTTCGGAAAAACACCTGCGCGATTAAAGTTTTTGCGCAGCGACAAGGCTGAATTAATGTCTGTATTGGAAGTTGTTAAAAGATTGGCGATGGCGCGTACAGATGTTGGGTTTGTTTTGAATAACAAATGGCGTTTCCCAAAAAATCAAGATTTACAATCCAGGTTATCTGCGGTGATGGGCGATGACGTGGTTGGACGTATGTTGGATGTTGAAGCAGAATCGTCTTCTGGGGCCGGGATGAAATTAACAGGATTTATTTCTGAACCAACACTTCGACGTGCATCAAGTGTTGATCAGTATTTGTTTGTTAATGGACGGCCCGTTAAAGACAAAGTTTTGGTTGGTGCATTGCGTGCTGCTTATATGGATGTTATGCATGCGCGCGAATTTCCGTTGTGTGCATTGTATCTTGGGGTGCCAACAAATGCAGTCGATGTTAATGTGTCGCCGGCTAAAACCGAAGTGCATTTCTTGGAACCAACACATGTGCGTTCGTTTATAATAAAAAATTTACGGGACAGGTTGGCAAAAACAATGGTGGTACAGCCTGTGAATAATCCCTTGATTATGCAAAACGAAAATAAAAATTTTTTTCAAAAATTTGATTTCGGTATTAAAAAAGATTCTTTTGTTGTGTGTGATGAAATTTCGCCAATAATACAAAAACGTTTTGATAATGTTGTGACAAGTCAGCCTGAACAAAAACAACAGATTATTGAAAATGTTGTGATGGATTTTCCGCTGGGGCGTGTTGTTGGGCAAATCGGAAACAAATATATCATCGCACAAAAAGATGAAAATATGGTCGTTGTTGACCAACATGCTGCCCATGAACGAATAACTTATGAAAAATTACGCAATAACAAAATCAAGACACAGCCTTTGTTGACGCCGATTGTTGTCAATTTGCGCGAAGAAGAAGTGGTTGCGGTTTTATCTGTTGCAGAAGAATTAAAACAGTCTGGTTTGGTTCTGGATGCGTTCGGGGATGGGGCAATTGCGATTTTTGAAAAACCAGCTGATTGGGATTTAAATTGGGCGGATTTGCTGCACAGTATTGCGGATGAGGTTCGGGAATACGGACATTCTTCGGGTTTGATTGAAAGATTACATTTAAAGTTGGCTAATTATGCGTGTCATCATTCTGTACGGGCAGGGCAAAAATTAGATTTTTCTCAAATGGATGCATTGTTGCGCGATATTGAACGTACTGAGCGTGCCGGTCAGTGTAATCATGGACGGCCTGTGTATAAATTTATTCCTGTGTCTGAAATAGACGGTTGGTTTGAAAGATTATAAAAAATGCTATTTTTTCTTTACAATATAGGGTTTTTTTATTATTGTGGTTCTATTAAATAAGGAGAAAACATATGGAACAAACAGCCGAAGTTGTTGATACAGTCGTGCAAACGGGTGCCGCTGCGCCACAAAATGGGTTCTGGGGCATGGTTTTGTATTGCTTTGTTGTTATTGGGGTTATCTATTTGGTGATGGTGCGCCCGAATAAAAAACGTATGGCAGAATATCAAAAAATGTTGGATTCTTTAAAGGTCGGTAATCGTGTTATGGCGGCTGGCATTTATGGAACAATAAAAAAAGTAAATGAAAAAACAATAGAAGTAGAAGTTGCCAAAGGCGTGGTTTTGGAATTTGCCAAGAACGCAGTGGCAAGCGTAGAATAAAAAGGTATCGTTATGTTTAAAAGGTTGGCAATAGTTTTTACTGCCGTATTTTGTGTTTTGTTGTCTGTACCAACTTTGTCGCCAAGTTTGGCGCCTTATTTTCCATCATGGATAAGTCCTGTGTCGTTGGGCTTGGATTTAAAGGGTGGGGCGCAACTGTTGTTAGAAGCTGATACCAACACAATGTTTCAAGAAAAAGCTCAACAATTGTACGAAGAAACACGCAGTTGTTTGATTGACAGAAACAAGGGTGTTATTCGTTTTTCTAATTTGCGTAATCACGATGGTGTTGTGTCTTTGGTCGTTCGTGATGAAGACGATGTGTCAAATGCCAAGGGGCGTTTACGGGCGAATTTTGGAACAACCGTTGATATTGAATCAGATGGTAAAACAATAACTTTGTCTTATTCGGATGCGCAAAAACAAGAAATGGTAAAGGATGCGTTGGCGCGCAGTATCGAAATTGTACGCCGTCGTATTGATGCGCTGGGCACCAAAGAGCCTTCTATTCAAAGCCAAGGTGGAAAATATATATTGGTACAGTTGCCGGGTGTTGACAATCCAGAACATATTAAAAATTTGATTGGGCAAACTGCGAAAATGACTTTCCATTTGGTAAATGAAAACGTGTCCAACGAACAGATTGCGTCAGGGCGCGCGCCAAGTGGTACGGAATTTTTGCCTTATATGGATATGCCTTGGCAGGTTGTCCCTGTGTATTCCAGGGTCGAAGTTTCAGGCGAAGCGTTAAAGGATTCCCAAGCTGAATTTGACCAGCATAATATGCCGGTTGTATCAACTGTGTTTGATGCATCTGGTGCGCGCAGGTTTGCTAAGCTTACGACTGAACACGTAAATGAAAGATTTGCGATTGTTTTGGACGGTAAAGTATTGTCTGCACCTGTTATTCGCGAACCGATTCCGGGTGGGCGCGGTCAAATATCTGGCGGATTTACATTACAGGGCGCAAAAGACTTGGCGGTTTTGTTACGCAGTGGTGCGTTGCCTGCGCCGTTGCAAGTAATTGAAGAACGTGTTGTTGGGGCAGGTTTGGGTGCTGATACGATTGCGGCAGGAAAAATTGGCGCGGTTGTTGGGGTGTTGTTTATCTTTATATTCTTGTTCTTTGTTTATCGTTTGTTTGGCGTTATTGCAGGAATGGCGCTGATGGTAAACTTGGGTATGATTGTCGGGTTGACTGCACTGTTTGGCGCAACACTGACGTTGCCGGGTGTCGCAGGTATTGTTTTGACACTTGGGATGGCGGTTGATGCCAATGTGTTGCCGTTTGAACGTATACGTGACGAAATCAAGGCTGGTACGCCACCATTGCGTGCTGTGAATATGGGTTTTGATCGTTCTATGAAAACGGTTTTGGACGGAAACTTGACCACCTTGATTTGTGCTTTGGTTTTGTTCCAATTTGGTGCAGGTCCGATTCGTGGGTTTGCAGTGACATTGTCAATCGGTATTTTAACAACATTGTTTACATGTGTTTTGTTAACAAAGGTTTTAATCGATTGGTATATGAACGGTAAAAATAAAAAAATTGGTTATGCAAAATAAGTTTGGGGGTAATTGATATGGTTATGCTGCATATTATGAAATATCGTAAACTGGCGTATCTGGTTTCGGGTGCGTTGGTATTGTTGTCTGTGTTTTCATTACTGTTTCGTGGGTTAAATTATGGTATTGATTTTTCTGTTGGTATTTCTATGGAAGTGACACCAATAGAACAATCGTACACTATCGATAAGATGCGTGCCGATTTGTCTAAATTTAATCCTGAATTACAACAGATTGACGGTAAAGCGATATTGGTTCGTTTGGGATTACCAAAAAATTCAACTGATGCCCAACAAAACGAACGCGTATCCCAGATTAAAGAAATCTTGGGCGACAATGTTGAATATTCTCAGGTTCAAATTGTGGGGCCAAAAATTGGCGGCGAACTGATACGCGGTGGTATTTTGGCGATATTGTTTGCGTTTGCTATGATGGCTGTTTATGTTTGGATTCGATACAAAGGTGGATATGCGGTTGGTGCATTTGTTTCCTTGTTTTTGGACTTTGTGTTGATGTTTGGGTTCTTTTCTGTGACAGGACTTGAATTTAATCAGACGGCAATTGCAATTATTTTGACAGGTATTGGTTATTCGATAAATGACAAGGTTGTAAATTATGACCGTATTGATGAAAACGTAAAAAAATATCATAAGATGCCGATGGCAGAATTGATTGATTTATCTGTCAGTGAAATGTTCAGACGTACAATGTTAACATCTGTTTCGACATTGTTGGCAATGGTTGGGTTGTATTTGTTTGGTGGTCAATTGTTACGCGAATTTGCGTTGGCGATGGGATTTTCGGTCGTGATGGGAACGTTTACAAGTATCTTTGTATCAAATATGATTCTGTTTAACTTTAATTTGCGTGATACAGATAAATAAACAGGTTGCACACAAGGGGGGATGAAGAAATGAAAAAAATAAAAATATTTCTGTGTTTGGTCTTGGCCTTGTGTGTGGTACCTGCTGTTGCGGACAGCTTGTTTTATGAAGATAATCCGATTCAAGATGGGTTGTCTGTGTTCGAAATGTCACGAACTTTTGCAGATGTGTATGAAAAGTTAGATGGGGTAAAGTGGGGTGGAAAAAATCTGAATGTTGCAATTGAAAGTCTTGAAGGTTTAAGTCCTTCTGCGCATATTGCGGCGACAGATGAACGTGTTATTTTGGTGTGGGGGGATAATATTGTTGCGAATTTCCCACGACCAAATAATCAAGATTGGAACGCCTTTGGCGAAATCACAACTGCGTTGGTTTTGAAAATGCGCGCGTATGACCCTTATATAAAAAGACTGTCTGAAAACGATGTTTATCAGTTCGTGGTTGATGGAATTATGCGCGGATTAGATGAAAACGGACGGTATATTTTTTCCAAAGCCGCACAATTCACAGAAGATGGCAGATTGTTGACAAGTGTCGGTATTAATGGTGTGCGTGATGTGCGTGGGAATTTTCGTGTAGATGGTGTGTTCAAAGGAACACCGGCTGATACTGCTGGGATTCAGGCAGATGATTTGATTATTCAAATTAATGGTCGTGACGTTCGGGATATGTCTGATGACGAATTAACAAATGTTATGCGTGGTTTTAATTCTGGTACGGTCAAGATAAAGACGTTGACACCATTGGGCAGCAAAGATGTTGTTTTGCGTCGTGCAACTGTTATTGTTGCAGATGCAGATATTATTCATCGTTCGAATCCTGATTCTGGTGGTATATTAGAAATAGTAGTTCATAAAATTTCAGATGGTGCAGTAGATATAATCAAGCGTGCATTAAACGAATATACAGATGTTTCCGGTATCATATTAGATTTGCGTGCGTCCAGTGGCAATGATGAAAAAGCTGCTGCAAAATTGGGCGGACTGTTTATTGGGTCGGTGCCTGTGATGCGTATTGTCGAGACTTTATTTGATGAAGTAGAAGTTGTTCCTTCTGCTGATGCGATTACAAGTGCGCCTGTGGTTGTATTGATGTCAAATCAAACACGTGGTACAGCCGAAGCGGTTGCGTCTGCTTTTTATGAAAATTCACGTGGGGTTTTGGTCGGCACACCAACAGCAGGCAGCGCAAGAATAGCAACCGTAATTGACTTGGATAATGGCGGCGCATTAGAATTGTTAAATAAATCTATTAAAACAGGTCAAGGTAAAAACATTGACGGTCGTGGTGTATTTCCGATTGTGTGTTTGTCTAATATTCGTTCCAGTCAGCAACAAAATGCATTCTTTTTAAATGTTTTAAATGACGATTTTAATGCACATGACTTTAATCAAGAACCAGATGTTAGTGTTGCGGACATAAGAAAAGGCTGTCCTGTCATAGCAAATGGGGCAGATGAAGATGCTTTGTCTATGGCGGTGTCGGCCAAAATATTAACGGATAAAAAGGTTTATGACGCTTTGTTGATTAAATAAAAATAAACTGGGGGTGTGTGAAATGTTTTTGACTGTATCTAATGAAATAAAATGGCGCAAAATGGGGTGGGGGGCTGTGATAACACTTGCGGTTGTTCTGTGTGGAATTTTTTTATTTGATAAGCCGTTGTACATCTTGATAAGAAAATTAAATTGTGGTTTATGGAATTTGTTTGATATGTTGTTCGGCGCCAAAGTGTGGTTGGTTTCTTCTTTGGTTGCGTTTGTTGTTTTATGTGTGAAAAAATATATGAAATCAGAATTTTGTTTTCGCGACAAAGCAAATAATATGTCTTTGCGCAGAACAGTTCGTGAAATATATTCCAAGACAAAAACCAGTAATGCCGCGTTGATTTTTTTCAGCGTATTGACTGCTGCTGTGTCGGTAAAGGTTTTAAAGACATTAATTGGTCGTGCGCGTCCTATATTTTTCGAAGCTTTGGATATGACAGGTTTTTATCCGCCGTCATTAGATTGGGCGTTTAATTCAATGCCATCTGGACATACGATTGTAAGTTTTGCAGGTTTGGTTATGATTGGTATGTTGGCCCCAAAGTACAAGTGGTTTACATGGTCATTGGCGATTTTGATTGGTTTTTCACGTATTGCGGTGGGGGCGCATTGGCCGACTGATGTTATCTTGGGTGCGTTCTTGGGTATGGCGATTGCAGATATTATAAAGTGGTATTTTTTGAAAAAAGAATAAAAAAAACAGGTGATTGAAATAATCGCCTGTTTTTTTATAAAAAATATGATAAAATACATCTGATATGACAAGGAAAGAAAAAACAAAATTTTTACCAACGGGTATTTCTGGTGCGTTGAAAAATTTGACTCAGCGCATTTTTGGCGCGTGTATTTTTATATTATGTGTGTGGGCAACGTTTGCATTAGTGTTTTATAATCCTTATCTGGATGGTTTTGGCGTGGCCAGTACTTTTGGTAATCAGTCTGTAATAGGACATATTGTCGGCATTGTTCGGTATTCTGTTGGTGCGATACCTGGAATATTTTTATTTTTATGTTTGGCGCGTTGGTCTGGGTTAAAGGTGTTGGGCTTGTCGTATGATGTAATGCCTGAATACAATATTTTGCGTGGTTTTATTGCGCTGTGTTTGGGGGCATCAGGTTTTGGTTTAATTGCGCCTTCATTGACGTTTGGTGGTATATTTGGTGTGATTGTTGCGTCTGATTTTGGTACATTGTTTGGTGGTGTTTTATCTGTTATTTTAGGTTTGTTATGTTTGTGTGGTTTCTTTGTTATGGCAGGTATATTATTGCATATTAATCTGGTGCATTTACGTATGGCGTGGCGAATAATCGTACGTTGGACGCGTATTATTTTATCTGCGTTTCATTTAATGCCGATAAAGCAAGACGAACAAGATGTTGAACAAGAATCTGATTTAGATGAAACAGATGATGATTCCGATGATGACGATAAAGAAGACGATAAAAAACAAGAAAAACCAAAACGTTCGATTTCGCGCAAACGCGCCCAACAAAAGCCTGAGCCCAAGCGCACAGGTGCGACAGTTGTATACGAATTGCCTGACCCTAAATTTTTAGAAAAGTCTAATTTCAGTAAATATTCTGTGACGCCTGAATTAAAACAAAATGCTCGCAGTATGGAAGTGAAATTTGCCCAATACGGTGTTCGTGGCAAAGTTGTTGGAATTAAGCCTGGTCCGATTGTGACTTTGTATGAATTTATGCCTGATGATGGCACGCGTATGGCGGACGTTAACAAGACTGTGACGGATATGACGCGTGCGATGGCGACTGAAAGTATTCGTATTGCGCACATTCCACGCACTCAGTTGATTGGTGTTGAAATGGTGAATTTGACGCGTCAGACTGTTCGGTATCGTGGGCTGATGGAAAACCCATTGTTTGTAGAATCCAAGTACAAGATTCCTTTGGCGCTGGGTGTTGATATTGGTGGAAATCCGATGTATTTTGATTTGGCCAAGATGCCACATATGTTGGTTGCTGGTCGTACAGGTTCTGGGAAATCTGTATTTGTTCAGTCTATTATTACATCGATTGTGTATCATTTTACGCCTGATAAGTGCAAGTTAATTATCATTGACCCCAAAGGTGTTGATTTTGGTTTTTGGGATGATATTCCACACTTGATTACACCGATTGTAAAGTTGGAACCAGAACCTGCTGTAAATGCTTTGAAATGGGCTGTTCGTGAAATGGAAGAAAGATATAAGCAGTTGCAGGTTTTAAACGCCCGTAATATCGAATCTTATAATGAAATCGCGGCGCAAAAGCGCGCAAATGGTGAAGTTGTGACAAAACAGGTCGCGGTTGGCACAGACCCCGAGACTGGTGAATTATTATTCGAAACCCAAGAAGTCGATATATCGGATATGCCATATATGGTCATAATTATCGACGAAGTCGCAGATTTGATGAGCTTGGCGCGAAAAGACGTTGAAGCCTGTGTCCAACGTATTGCACAGAAAGCGCGTGCGGCTGGTATACATCTTGTTATGGCGACCCAGCGACCAGATGCTACGACGATTACAGGTGTTATCAAAGCGAACTTTCCGACGCGCATTTCGTTCCAAGCGCGCAGTCGTATTGACAGTGTGACGTGTCTGGGCGAAGGTGGTGCTGAACAATTATTGGCGATGGGCGATATGTTATTCAGCGAAGCAGGGCGTGTTCCTGTACGTATACATGGTGCATTTATTGATGACCGCGAATTAAAACATATTGGCGATTTCTTGCGCGCCCAAGGCGAACCAGAATACGCCGAAGGTGTGACAGATTCTACTGATTCTGGTGCGGTCGGCGAAGGTTTTGGTGGCGGTTCTGGGTCTGGTGGCGATAAAGATGGTGATTTATACGAACGCGCCAAGGAATGTGTAATTCGCGATAAAAAGCCGACTATTTCGTACATTCAGCGTCGCTTGCAAATTGGCTATAACAAGGCTGCCGGCTTTATGGAACGTATGGAAGCAGATGGTATTGTGTCTGGGCCTGATGCGAACAACAAGCGTCATATCCTTTAAAATAAATTATAATAACGTATCTACGACAAAACCCGATGGCTTATGTATCTTTTGTACACTGCGCCATCGGGTTTTGTCGTATCTAAGTCATTCTAATTTATTTTACACTAATCATTTACACTTTTCTTGGTTTTAT
>JAZNGD010000048.1:0-2053 GCA_045576255.1 Candidatus Enterousia sp. | reverse complement strand
CAGCAAACGTATTTCAAAATACGGTCAATCAAGATGGCTATCTGGGGATACGTTGGTAAAAATAATTCGCACAGCCAACATAACCCCAATTCAATTCGCAGAAATATATCAGCATTACCTGGACCAACAGATTGATTCTTGATTGAAACACAATAAGGCATTGCAAAAACGCATTGGGTGCGATACAATCAAAAACGAAAACAGGTGATGATGCCTGTTTTTGGCGGATTTAACCTGACTTGTCCCGCCTTGATAAACGGACTAAACAAAGGAAAACAATTCAAAATTGTTGGTTTTTGATTTGGTAAAACAATTGCAAAGATAGTAAAAACCGCCCATTTGGGCGGTTTCTTTGCGTTTATCTTGTTTTTTGATTTATAGATGTCAAGCTATCCCTTGGTATGATGTTTTTTTCACGCAATACCGCAGACACAAGATTCATATCTTCTGGGTGCGTTTGCAAATGACCTTTTATAATAGCTGTGGCTATAAAAGCGACGATTATCAAGAAATTTTGCGCGTTTTTTTCTTGTTAATATATTTTTATATGCTATTCTTTTATTAAAACAAGCGACCATGAAAACGGATTTTATTTTAACTGATAGTCTGAATAAATTTATCCAAGGTGCAAATCTGGAAATAATTGGTGTCGGCTGTTCTGGTGATAATGTTTTGAAAATTACCAAAGGACAAAATAATTTCTTTTTGAAATATTCGGCCAATTCAACTATTGAAACAGAGTATACAAAATTAAAATGGTTGCAAGGAAACTTGCCTGTTCCACAAATTATTTCTTATGAAGAATCAAACGGCTTGCGGTATCTTTTAACGCGCAGTTTGGATGGCGAAATGGTTTGCACGCCACGATATGCGAAAGACTGGCATAACGGATTGAACGTAATTTATCAGGCATTTGAAAAATTGTGGGCAACAGACATCAAAAACTGTCCGTTTGATTCGCGTTTAAATTGCAAATTGCAGCAGATAAAAAACAAGATTGTTTCAGGACAAATACAATCCAAAGATATAAGGACCGAATTTCTTGAAAAATACGGCAGTATTGACGGAATCTATCGATATTTAAGCCAGAACCGCCCAAAAGAACAACTTTGCTTTTCGCATGGCGATACCAGTCTGCCGAACATATTTGGCGTTGGGGATAAATTTTCGGGCTTTATTGATGTGTCAGATTGTGGCGTTGCAGATATTTGGTTTGATATTGCGGTGACAGCAAAATCTATCAAAAGAAACTATAACGAAGAAGCTGTACGGCTGTTTTACCAACAAATTCAAAATAAAATCGGTAAAATAAAACACGATATTATAGATTATTATATCACTTTGGTTGAACTGTGATTGACTGATAAAAAAGGAAAAAAATGAGGACACAAACAACAAGCAGATGCTTAATTGTTCAGGGTGACAGTATTGTTTTATGCAAACACTTGGCTGGCGGATATTATTTCCTGCCGGGGGGCGGTTTGGAATTGGGCGAAACTTTGAATCAATGTATCACACGTGAACTGAACGAAGAAATGGGCGTTGCAGAATCAGACATTAAAATTCACGATGGAATTCTGTTGGCAATTGAAAATCAGGGCTATGATTCAAAAGGCAATTTCTTGTATGGCATTGAAGTCGTAAAACGCGTAGATGTTAATACAGACGATATTAACAGCCAAGAAGACTTGATTGGATTTGAAAAAATAAAAATTGCCGATTTGCCAAACACAAAGTTATTTCCGATTGTTATAAAAAACTGGATTATTGAAAATTTTGGCACAGACCAAAAACAATAAAAATCTGCTTCTGGTAATTCAAACGCCGTGTGCCCGGTATGCGACTTGTGCGTATTGCCGCAAAAAGCATTAAGTTTTACTGTTGAAAATTAAATTCCAACAGTAAAAAGCTTTTCAAGAATCAATCTGTTGGTCCAGGTAATGCTGATATATTTCTGCGAATTGGATTGGGGTTATGTTGGCTGTGCGAATTATTTTTACCAACGTATCCCCAGATAGCCATCTTGATTGACCGTATTTTGAAATACGTTTGC
>JAZNGD010000047.1:0-5643 GCA_045576255.1 Candidatus Enterousia sp. | reverse complement strand
CAGAATGACCTGGATCCTGGGGTCAAGCCCCAGGATGACAAGGGGGAGTTTTTAAGTTCTTTTTTCTTAAAAAATCCCACACACTGGGGGGGGGAGTAAAAAGGCAGAATGACCTGGATCCTGGGGTCAAGCCCCAGGATGACAAAGTGGATGGATCCTGGGGGGATTCTCCCACAAAAATATTTTATTTTTTGCCGTTTTGTACTTTTACTTTTTTTGCGTTTGGTGCATTAACAGTTGCGTTGTTGCCCGTCACGTTTACGTCGTGGCTGTCCGAGTAAGATGCAGACAGACCGACAGACCAACTGTTTGATGTGCTGGTTGTATAGCTGGATTGATCGATTGTCATCGATGTCAAGTTTGAACGTGTAATTTGACCGGCGATAACATTTTCGTCTTTGAAATTAATCAATTGTTCAATAATCAATGGTTCGGCATACGTACCACATGTTTTACCTGTGAATTTCTTGGATGATTTTGATTGGTTATATCCGCCGCCGCCACCAAAGCCCATAACTGTCACGTTGGCTTCAACACCAAAAGAATCTGATTTTTCGTCATATTGTGATGTAAAGCCGGTGCATGGATACAATGTTTTTGTTATACGGCAAACTTGGGGGCCGGGTTCATAAACCGCATTTGTGCGTTCGCGTGCAATTTCTGTTTCTTGGGTGAATCCTTTTACGGTTTCTGTGACGTACATTACGTCTTCAATATCAACCCCGGCAGATATTGCGTCCAGCTGATTTTGTGAAGATGTGCCTGCGATTAAAACAGAATAATCTGTCCATTCTTTTACACCCGAACCTTCTTGCAACATTGTTGTTCCGGCCGACGCCTTGTTGACCATAGATGTGCAGAATAATGTGTTCTTGTATTGTTCAGATAAGCTGTTGGCGCGTGAAAATTGGTTCGAGTATTCGAAATTATAGTTCGCTTTTGCCGTTGATACCAACGAATTAAACATTGTGTTCGCATAAGGAACCAATAAATTCGGGAAACGGGCTGTATCACGACCAGAACCTTTTTTGATTTGTGACATATCGCGGCCGTTTATGCACATATTAATAGTCGGGTCAGTTATTAATATAGACATTTTTCGGTTCAGTTCGCTTTGTATGTCTGCGATGACACTTTGATTAATACGTGTCAGAACTTCTTTATCTATATTTGATGCGTCAATATTGTATGTGACAGTGTATCCGGCAGTGTTGGAATTATAGTTGTCGGGGTGTTTAAAGTCGACCATGCCCCATGTAATCAATCCGTCAATTAACCAATCGCCGCCGTCGATTTGGCGTGTGCGTAAACTGGTGGTGCCGATGGTTTCGTTGTCTTTGTCAAAACAGTCGGTCGCACTGCCACAAATTTCAATCATTTTTGTTGAAACCGCATTTTCGCAGATTTCGCGGAATTTGTTGTCGATACCCAGTAATAAACCTTGGGCAACGTTATAGATGTATTTTGTTTTTGCTTCGTCGTCCAGCCCATATTCACTGGAATCACACGAAGTCAATTTTTCTGTTGGACACATTTGAATAACAGAATCAATGTCCAGGCCAATACACCCGATATAATCTTTGCCACAGCGGTTTTTATCAGACAGACATGTTCGAATCGATGTCGTGCACGCGTCGACACGCATAGATGTCAAACGTGATAATATAAATGACCATATTGATGATTCTTGGGCAACGGATTCTTGTTCCGAGTTGATGCCGCATGCGTTCAGCGGAATCTTACACAGGTTTAACATTGTTTCTGGTCGGGTTAAGCAAAGGTCATAAGAACCATCAGAATTGTTGGGGTCAAAATTGTCTTTACATGCGTTTTGAAAACAGTCTGCTATGTTCATAATGCAGTTTTGACGCATTTTATCTTCGGCGATAAGTTCTGCGTTTCTGATTTGTGGCGCTGCTTCTTTCAAGAACGCATCAAAAACTTGATTGGCGACACGTGTGCATTGTCTCGTCACAGATTCACAAATAGGGCGCTTGGCAACCAGTGCGTCGTACGTAGATGCAGATATTTCAATCGTAGACACCGCACCTTCAATAGAAAATTTCTTGTTTTTCTTACCGGACTTGTTTGTGTTGGTGTTATCGTTTGCGACAACGGTTGCGCAACCAGAAAAGTCGTCGCCACAGCCGGCGGTTGTTTGCATACATTCTTTGAATTTCAGTGTGCATTGACCCAAGTCATATTTGTTCGCAGTTTGATGTTGTTCCATTGCGGCTTCACGCAGGGTACGTTCGGCTGTGTCCAGTGCTTGTTCAGCCTTGGTTTTCTTTTCGTCCAAGCTGTTTTTATATGCGGCGCAATCCGATTCGACTTGGCGGCCGTATAACATTTGCAGCATAGAAATGTCTTTTTCGCATTCAGGAATGCGTTCGCGACAAATTGTGGTCACTGCATTGAACAGTTCGTCGCCTTGTTTGCCGTCCAGCCCAGATACATTTGATGAAAGGATTTGTTCTTCTTCATCTGAACCGCTTTTCCACGCGGACAAATCAATTGAAGACCGATTTTTGCGTGCGTCTAGCTTTGACATTGTGCTGTTTGTTGTTTCAAGCACTGCGTCTGCGTCTTGGCCAAGTTCAATTTGTGCGACGCCAAGGGTTGCCATTTCATAAGAACGTTTTTCTAAATCTTGAATTTGCGAAAGTATGGAATTAAAGTTTTTTATTTTATTGCTGCAAATGCAACGTCCGCCATTTTCGTTATCAAGCATACAAAACGCATCCATGCATCCGTTGTATTTCGCAGTACAATCTTCGTTTACGACAGTGTTTTTTACAGCAGTAGATACCTTGGTCCCCGAACCGATAACCTTTTGTGTTGTTCCAGCGCGTGCAGATACAACGGGTGCAGATGTTCCGCCCGTTTTTCCAGCGGCAGGTTTCGCAGCGCGTGCCCCTGTTGTGCGGCCACCAGTCTTGGGCGCGGCGCCACCTGTTGTGCGTGGCGCAGTGCGTGAATTTGTTGCAGCACGCGCCCCCATTGTTTGTTTTTGTGAATTTTGCTGTGAAGTGGTTGTCTTGGCACCGCCGCCGCCAGGTGTACGCCCAGCACGACGCGCAGCGGCAGCAGACGCGTCTGTGACAGACATCAACGCAATTAAAAGCACAGCGATGAATTTCATAAAGTCCTTTGCAATTTAATTTATTTTATCATATTTTTCGTTACAATAAAAGTGGATTTTTATTTAGTGGGACTAAAACCTTGACTTTTTTTGTGTTGTGATATAAAATTTTGCCTGCACATTATGTTTATATGTGCAATCCATTGGCGAAAATAATAAACTAAGCTAAAAGGAAACTTTTATGATTGAAAAAAATTGGATGGCTTTGATTAAGCCAAAAAAACTGACTGTCAAAGTCGATGAACACAATCCTAATATCGCAACACTTGTCGCAGAACCTTTGGAAAAGGGCTTTGGTTTGACATTGGGTACCGCATTGCGTCGTGTACTGTTGTCTTCTTTGCAGGGTTGCGCACCAATTTATATCAAAATTGATGGTGTACAACACGAATTTTCCAGTATGTCTGGTGTACGCGAAGATGTGACAGATATTATCTTGAACTTAAAGGGTGTTTATTTCAAAGCTTTGACCGAAGGTCAACACAAGGCTTATCTGAAAGTCAAAGGCCCAGCTGTTGTCACAGCAGGTATGATTGAAACATCTGGTGGTGTCGAAGTTATGAACAAAGATGCAGAAATTTGCACACTGGACAAAGGCGCAAATCTGGATATGGAAATTACTTTGGCGACTGGTCGTGGCTATGTTCCTGCGTCCCAACATTCAGATGGATTACCATTGGGTGTAATGCCGGTTGATTCTATCTTTTCACCAATTTTGAACGTTGCGACCAGTGTTTCTGAAACACGTGTTGGTCAGTCAACAGACTATGACAAATTGGAAATGACTGTTAAAACAAACGGTTCTGTTTCGCCAGAAGATGCAATTGCATTTGCTGCGCGTATTTTGACAGATCAATTGGTCGTCTTTATCAACTTTGAAGACCCTGCACAAATCGGCGCTGCGTCTGACGAAGAATCTGCAAAAGATGCGTTGCCATTTGATCCAAAGTTGTTAAAGCACGTTGACGAATTAGAATTATCTGTTCGTGCAAACAACTGCTTGAAGAACGACAAAATCAATTGGTTGGGCGAATTGGTTCAAAAGACCGAAGCGGATATGTTGAAAACACCAAACTTTGGCCGCAAATCTTTGAACGAAATCAAAGTCCAACTGGAAGCAATGGGTCTGGGCTTGGGTATGGAAGTACCAGGTTGGCCACCAGAAAATATTGCAGAGTTGGCAAAAAAATACGAAGACCCTTATAAATAATTTTCGGGCAATGCCCGGAAATTATTTATAACCGGGCATCGAAAATTTGTTTGTCGGTCTTGTTCAGGGATAATGCACCGGCATGGGCAGTATAAAAATCTTGCAAATTGTAATGGGTTTGTTACAATTGCAACGTAAAAGAGGTAATGATGTCCGTTAAAGAAAACTTTAATAAAGCGAATCAAAAAGTAAAACAGCGCAAACAAGAGCGTAAAGAACGCAGACGTGCGAAACTTGAAGATGGGCTTTTGGGTGATGTTGCCTCTATGATTCGGATGATTTTTGGTAATCCGGGTTCGCGCAGTTTAAGATAGTTTTGAACATATATTGGTTCGAAACAGAATTTTAATCCCACAATACTGAATTTTCGGGTTGTGGTGTCTCAAAAAAATCCCACTCGGCAGAGCAGGGCAGAAACCAAAGGAGTAATCGATGAGACATATGAAAGCAGGTCGTACATTCAATCGCGACACCAATGCACGCAAGGCCTTGTTTATTGGCTTGGCAAAAAATTTGATTGAAAAAGAACAGATTAAAACTACTTTGCCCAAGGCAAAAGATTTGCGCAGTGTCGTTGAAAAACTGATTACTCGCGCCAAGGTTGATACTGTTGCGAATCGTCGTTTGACAGCATCTGAATTGGGCAATTCTTCTGCTGCAACTGTTAAAAAGTTGTTTGATGTTTTGGGTAAACGCTATGCAAATCGTCCAGGCGGTTATACACGCGTACTGAAAGCGGGTTTCCGTTATGGTGACGCGGCACCAATGGCAATAATTGAATTGGTTGAACGCGATGTAAACGCGAAAAAAGCATCTGCGCCTGTTGCTGAAACAGCTGAACCAGTTGCAGAAAAATCTGCGACAAAAGAAGATGCAGAATAAAACATTCTTGTTGATAAAAACCGCCATTTGGCGGTTTTTTTCTTAGATTATTTTATTTCTTACCCCCCCCTGTGTGTGGGATTTTTCAAGTTCTTTTTTCTTGAACATTTCCACTTAAAAATTTTTTTGTAAAAAAAATTTGTCATCCTGGGGCTTTTCGGGCCCCACATCCACTTTGTCATCCTGGGGCTTGACCCCAGGATCCAGGTCATTATGCCTTTTTATTTGTGGGAAAAACTTCAAAAAAAAAAGAACTTAAAAACTCCCCCGTCATCCTGGGGCTTGACCCCAGGATCCAGGTCATATATCATATTTAACATGTATAATTATCAAAAATATTACTATGTTTATATTTTGGCAAGTAAACAGAATGGTACCCTTTATGTTGGATTTACCGGTAATTTGCCGC